>CABSXY010000083.1 GCA_902481695.1 uncultured Haemophilus sp.
GACAACGTTAATATCTACTCACTATTGAGTAGCTTTTTTCGTTTACTTATATAGGTTTTAATTATTTTTATAATAATCTTACCTATTTTTAATATATTCTTGAATTTCTTCTAAGTTTGCATATGAGGCTATAGCACCTTTTTTAGTTGTACTATATGCAGCATAATGATTAGCAAATAATAAATAATCTCTTATAGTATCACAACTTAACTTATCTATACCATCAAGATTAACTTCATTTTCTAATAACTTAAATAAAAATGCTCCAATAAATGAATCTCCTGCTCCTGTTGTATCAACAACTTCAACTACATTACCTTCTATGCTAACTACTTTATCTTTAGTATATATTTCTGCTCCATCTTTACCTTTTGTAAAAATAACCATTTTTACGCTTCCATTAAATAGTACTTCTTTAGCATCTTCAATATTATTAAATCCTGTTATAAACTCTAATTCTTCATCTGATATTTTAACTATATGTGCAAAAGGTAAAAATTCAAGTATAGCTTTTCTACATTCATCTTCACTATTCCATAATGGTAATCTTACATTTGGATCAAAACTTATAATACTATTATTATCTATAGCACAATCTATTGCTTTTTTATGTGCTTCTTTCATTGGACAATCTATTAAATCTACAGAACAAAAATGTAAGCTATGACAATCATTAAACCACTCTTTATTTATTTCACTTTCATTTAACAACATATCCGCACTTGGATTTCTATAAAATGAAAAATCTCTATTTCCATCTTCTTTTAAAGAAACAAATGCAAGTCCAGTATTTGCTTTATTTGTCCTTAATACATAACTTGTATCAACATTAACTTTATTAAGTTCATCTATAATATAATCTCCAAATGCATCTTCACCTAGTTGTGAAATAAAATTAGATTTTCCTCCTAATTTACTAACTACTGCAGCCACATTAGCAGGTGCGCCTCCTGCTACTCTTTCAAATCCAACTACTTCTTTTAAACTACAACCCTTTTTATTGGGTATAAAGTCAATTAATGCTTCTCCTATAGTTATTATTTTTTTCATAATTTCCTCCGTTAATATCCCTATATTACAATATTTATTTCATTATTATACATTTATTACTTTTGTTCTTGCAATTATATCATGTAAGGCCTTACCATCTTCTCTCTTGCCCATAACATAATTTGAAACTAATACTAAAATAATACCGATAAAAGGTATAGTATAAATTACTTTACATAATTCTCTTACAATAATATGTACTAAACTTGGATTGTTATAATTATCTGTAACTATCTTCATTCCCATCATATATTTACCAAAATGATATCCTTTAAATATAACTGGTACTAGTATTAAATATATTGTAAATATTAAACTCCCAATGCTTAAGGCAAATGTAGAGTCTTTTCCTATATTTATAAAAATCCCTACTATCAATGCATAAATACCGACATTATCTATTAATAATGCCAATATTCTTGATGATATTTTAGTTTTCAATTTTATAGGCCTCCATTTCATAAATACAAATGCTACCTTTTAAATTTTCTCCACTAAGCTTTATTCCTACATTATCTTTAGTTGGATAGAATCTAGTAGTAAATACTTCTTCTCCATTATTAATAAATATTTCAATAGACGATTTATCACACAGTACTCTAAAGTTGTTTAATTTATCTAAGCTAACACTTCTGTTAGTTCTTCCATAATCTCCCTGTGTAAAAGATAATGTAAATAATTGTTTTTCTCTATCATAACTTAAATTTACACAATTTTTTATAATACTTTCAAGTTTATCACATTTTTCTAAATTAACAATCATATCAAATGTATCGTATGCATCTTCATTTATATTTGAATTTATTTTAATATATTTTTTATCTTTTCTTAACTTATTAATTTCCTCTACTGGATTTTGTATTAACTTATTATTTTTAATTTCTCTTGACAGTGTATTTAAATCTATTCTTACTAATTTTAAAAACAAAACATATAGAGGAAAGGATAAAAGTGTAGGAATCCAATCTAGCCAAACGTTATTTTCCAAAGTAGTCTCTGATATTTTAAATACAAATTGAAAATAAAGAGCAGACAAACTGCTAAATATCTCATAGATAGCTAAAGTGAAAAAGCAATAGAATAAGGATTGAACCCAAGACCAATGTTTTTTTGTTTTTATGAATAAAACAATTAAAGGTAGGAAAAAGAATTCACACCAAAATACAACATCATAAAAAAAATATTCAACAAATGTAAATATAATAGGTATAGTAAACAAATATATACGTTTAAACCTATAATCACTAACTTGTTGAAATATAACAAATCTAATGACCCATCCAATAAAAAATACTCCCTCATACTCAAATTTCATCTCAAAGTAATCCTCTCAACTAAACCTTTTAATTTCATACGAGATACAAAACAAGATTCATCATTTTCAAAAAAAACAGTATGATTTGATTTGTCAATACGAATAATATTCTCTGGATTCACTACATAAGATCTATGACTTTGGTAGAGCCTTTTGTCTGCCTTCGCAATATCTGAAACTTTACCATAAAATTCCATATGGCCTTTCTTCGTCGTTAAAATTACCTTATGAATCGTAGAAGAAGTCTCAAAATAAAGAATATCTGAAAAAGGAACTTGTATTTGAGAATGTTCTGATTTAAAACAAAATGAATCTTCACCTATTGTTTTATTAACACTACCAGTAGCATGTATCAAAACAGACGAAATAGCTTCCTGATAATCTTGATCACTTAACCCTTTGTCGATAAAGTCCAAAGCAGATACACGGTAACTGTAGGTGACTGGCATAAATTCTGAGTGAGTCGTCACAAAGACAATCGACGCACTAGGATCCTTTTCACGGATTTCACGCGCAATCTCCATTCCTCTCTTTTTATCTCCTTTAATTTCAATATCAAGAAAGAAAAATTGATGATTTCCTGTCTCTTTAATTGCATCTAACAACTGTTGAGGCTTACCAAAGACTTCTAAATACCTATACCTCATTTTATTATCAGACATACATTTCTTAATCGCTGTCTCAATACGAGTTTGCTGAAAAAAATCATCTTCTAGAACAAAAATATTTAACATACATATCCTCTTAAACTATAAATTCTTCCAATCCTTTAAAACTTCAGTAAGTTTTCGTCGCGAACAGACAATGGAATTAACTTTACTATTATCAAAAATAATTCGTCTAGTTCCTAAATCAATAGCCTTTATTCGCTTAAGATTAACTAAATATTTTCTATGACAGCGCCTAAAAACTAACCCCATATCTATTTCAAAGTCTTTTATTTTTCCATAAGCCTCAAAAATTCCATTATCAGTTATAAACTGCAAAAGTCTTGGACAATCTGACATTGTACCAATATATAGAATCTCTCCAATTGGGATTTTAACCGACATGCTATCTTTTTTAGCAACAATATAATCCATCATTTCCCCCTTACTATAACATAATTTAATCATAACAAAGAGTTCTCTTAAAAAACTAAAATTACATCCAACGGTACTTTTTTTGTCATAAACGGTAAAATTATCTCTGTCATTACAAAATAAACACCATTCACGACAAGTCAAACCTCTTATTTACTCATCATGATAAAATTGATAATAAAAAGAAAGGTAAAATTATGAGTGATAAAATCTATATAATTCAACCATTTAGATATCAACAACCACTGACCAAAATCCTTAAACAATTGCTTAAGACAAAATACCCTAATACCAGATTAAAAATTAAACATAAACAAGGTGATATTCAAAAACAAAAACTAGGTACACCCACTAATGTCTATTTTATCATATACAATCCTCAACTAGAATCTTGGGATGGATTACATATCTCCAAAAAAATCAGACAAATAGAACCAAAATCTATTCTGATATTAGTCTCAACCATTATGGACCACACCAAATTTTTCAGAAGTCATATCGGATTTTTAGGAGTCATTAATTTTCACAAATTCTCTAAATCTGAAATAGAAGATTATCTAGAATATTGCTTTAAATTAATATCAAAAGTCGTTTAAGAATATTTCATAGAAAAGATAAACTAAACTCCATTATCAAATTGAATATGATTCTGCTCTATAATTTTAAAATAATTATTGTTTGTTGATAATATATTAATCAGCAAATGAGTCTTTCCTATGTGAAAAAAAAATGCCTGAAAACTATTAAGTTTTCAGGCATTCGGAAGTTTTGAGACATTAGACTCAAAACTTAGTCATGGAACTTCGCAGAAGGTCGCTGACGTCCGTCATCACATAAGGAAAGGCTCAGTAGAAGATTGCATTTTCATAATAAAAAAACGGCAGTTGCCGTTTTTTTGTCTATAATGATTAGTTACGACGTGTACGTCTGTCAACAAAACCAAGGAAGGCCAATAGTGTCATAAAGAGACCTACAAGACTGAATCCTGCTGCAGTTGACTCACCTGTTTCTGGCAAGCTGTCTGCTTCTTGTACAGGAGCTTGTTTCTCAGCTTTTGTTTGACCATAATTTACAGGAACTTGCGCTACAGTTTGAGCTGCCTGTTCTTGTGTTGTGAAAGCAATAACTTTACCATCTACATCGTAAACAGGTACTGGTGTAAGACCTTTAGATGTAATGTTAGCGAACTCTTTAGCCAATTGTGTTTGACGCTCTTTGTCTGCCTTAGCTTTCATGTAGTTATCGAAGGCTGTTTGAACAGTCGTGTATTCGCTCGTTAATTTATCACGCTTAGCTGACAATTCAACAAGTTTCGCACGTTCAGTTGAAAGAGCTGCTTTCGCCGCAGTAAATTTGGCAAAGGCTGTTGCACGTTCTGCTTTAGCCTTAGCTAGGTTACCTGAAGCATTTGTAAGGGCTGCTAGACGGTTCTTAGCAGCAGTCAAGGCTTGGTTAGCTTGTGTCAATGCTACTTGTTTCTTAGCAGTATCTTGCTTAGCAGCGTTGTATGCATTTGTCAAACGTTGCAAGGTCGCAGAACTTGTCGCAAGTTTATCTTTAGCTGTTTGAAGCTCTGCTTGTTTTTCATCAAGAGTTGCTTGAGCTTTGCTAAGGGCTGCTGCTTTTTCTTGTGCGTTAGCATTAAGGTTTTCAACTGCAGCGTTAGCTTTTTCCAATTCTGATTTAGCAGTTGCAAGGGCTGCTTGTTTTTCAGAAAGGTTATTCTGAGCAGCTGCCAACTTGCTTGCAGTCGCTTTAAGAGCTGCAAGTTCTGATTGAGTATTCTTAAGTTTAAGAGTTGCTGACTCAGAAGCAGATTTCTTGCTAGCCAAATCACTTTGAGCTTGATCGTTAGCTTGCTTAGCAGCTTCATAAGCTGCTTTTGCAGCAGCAAGATTTGCATTTGAAGATGATTGAGATTGGTTACCTTCATATGGGTTAGCAATCTTAGTTGTGTCAAAGCTACTATCAGAAGCGATAGAATTTTTATTGACATTGTTTACGTGAACGTTAAAGGCACCGGCAACAACACTGATATCTGTACCAATGTAAGACTCACCACCATCTGCTGTAAGACCAGAGATAGAACGAGCATGGTTCCACTCATTACCGTTAAACATGAAGTCAAGCATAGCTTCATAGACATATTTCTTAATGTCGTTAAGGGTAAATGGTCCTGTCAAACCTTGCCATGTATTAAGGTTTTCACCAATACTTACACTATTAAATGACTTACCAGCACGGTCAAGAGCGGCACTATCATGTCGTTGATGGGTAATAGCTTCCCAACCCCAGTTATCTGCTACATAACCATCTGAAACACGGTCAGCCGCAAGAACACTACCTTTTGAAACAGATGTTTGAGTTGTACCAAAGGCTGTACGAATTTGGTTAATCAAACTTGAAGCATACAATGACAAATCTGTAATTTGAGCTTCACTAAGGTTATTCAAATCACTAATTTTAACATTTTTATCCGCTTCATTATCTTGATAACTATTGTTACCACGATCACGTTTATTAACGTTCTTCAAGACTTGTTCAGCTTGAGCTATTTCTGCTGCTGTCGCTGTTTTAGACTCATGAATCTTAAGGGCATTAACATACTCTTGTGATACTGAGAATTTTTGACGAACATTAGCTGTTGAAGTTGTTGAAGATTCTGCTTTTTTCTTAGCTGCTTCAGCGGCTGCAAGAGCAGCTGCCTTTTCATTAGCTACTGTTTGAGCAGTCTCATAAGCTGCTTTAGCTTGGTTTGCTGCATTTTGATCTGCAGTCAATTGCCCTTCTTTAGCTGAAATAGCAGTAGCTTTTTCTTTATCAGCTGCCTGAGCGGCTGCCAATTCTTCTTGAGCTTTTTTCTCAGCTGCTGTTGCAGCATCAAAAGCTGATTGTGCTTTAGCCTGATTCGAAGCTGCCTCAGAAGCGCTAGAACCATTAAGGGCTGCTTTAGCGGCATCTACTGATTTTTGAGCATTAGCCACTTCAGTAGCTTTTGCATTGACATTAGCTTGATCTGTATTAACGACAGCTTGCTGTTTGTCTGCTGCATCTTTGGCAGTTTTTTCTGCAGATTGAGCTGTTTCGACTGCTGACTTAGCTTCCTTAGCTGCATTTTCAGCAGTAGTTACTTGACCTTGAGCGGTAGCAATAGTTTCTGGACTTGCTTCATCGGCTGCTGTTTGTGCCTTTTGCAAGTTAGCATCTGCTGTCGCTAGGTTTGCTTGAGCCTGGTTTGCAGCTGCTTCATGATTAGCAACTACTGACTCTTGTTGCGATACTGCTTGATTTGCAGCGCTGGCTTGTTCTCTAGCCGCTTCGACTTGGGCTTGAGTTGGGACAGCTTGTGTAGCTGTCGATGATACTGATGCTGTTGTTGAGGCTTGATCGTTTGTCGTTACCTCATCAGCTTTAGCAACTGTAGCAGAAACTGCAAGTGCTGCAATTCCGGCTGTCGCCAAAACCTTTTTATTCATAAGACGAACTCCTTTTTATGTTAAAAATTCACTACTATATAATAACATTTTAATAATCCTGAAACAAGATGCTGACTCCTAATTTTTAAAATTTAATTATTTTATAAGCTTTCATAGCCTGTTTACAAAAATCATTAAATTGTTAGTCAAAAGTAGAGTTGCTGTTTCAAAGTCCTTTTTTAGTCTTTGATTCTGCCTTATCCTTTCATTCTATCAAAACTTCGTTACAGTTTCTTAACTTTCTTTAAACGTTTTTTTGATATAATGTGTACTCATCATATGCAAATGGAGGAGAAAAGTGGCAAAATCATTAAAAACATTGAGTAACATCTTACTAGGAATGCTCTCACTGGCCTTGTCTTATTGGTTTTATAGGGGGCATCTCGAACAGTACGTTCATTACATCGCCCATTATGGCTCCTACTTTCAAGTCTTACTCAACCTAGTCATTATTGTCCTACTGAGTTACTTTGTCTACGCTTTTTTGAAACTCCTTCTTACTAGAAAGCTGAAAAAACAGACACTACTCCTACTCTACTTCATTTACTTTCTTGCTCTCTTCTACCTACTTTTCTTGAAAAACATTGGTACCCAAGGTCTCTCACTTAACCCCCTTTCCTTCGCTCGGGAATTATACTGGGGTAGCCACTTCGTTCCCATCATGAACCTGTTAATGTTCATCCCTCTGGGACTCCTCTTTTCTTCACGATTGAGTAATCTCCTACTCTGTCTCCTTACCCTTTTCTCCGTCGAATCCATTCAATACTTCGGACATTTAGGAGTCTTTGATTTGGGAGATATCACCTTAAATATGTTAGGTATCCTTGTCGGAACTGCTATCCATCAACTCCCTCAATTTCAGACAGTTATCAAAAAGATTTTAAGTTAAAAAACTTCCAGAATTAATTTGGGAGTTTTTTTGTTTGTTCTATAGATTAATCAT
>CABSXY010000084.1 GCA_902481695.1 uncultured Haemophilus sp.
ATGAGTTCGCTTTCTCAAGACCTGCAACATTACGCGCGTATTCGATTAATGCGATTTGCATCCCTAAACAAATGCCTAGGTAAGGAACATTGTTTTCACGTGCATATTTTGCGGTCAAAATTTTGCCTTCTACGCCACGATAGCCAAAGCCGCCCGGTACTAAAATACCGTCAACGCCTTTTAATACGTCAGTACCTTTGGTTTCAACATCTTGAGAGTCAATGTATTTGATATGCACGCTTAAACGGTTTTTTAAACCTGCGTGTTTTAAAGCTTCATTCACTGATTTATAAGCATCTGGTAATTCAGTATATTTACCTACCATACCGATGGTCACATCGCCCACAGGGTTGGCTTCTTGATAAAGCACTTGTTCCCATTCTGAAAGGTCCGCTTCTGGGCAGTCTAAGTGGAAACGTTGGCAGATGAATTCATCTAAACCTTGTGATTTCAATAATGCTGGAATTTGATAGATTGAATTCACATCTTTTAATGAGATGACCGCACGTTCTGGTACGTTACAGAATAAGGCAATTTTTGCACGCTCGTTTGGTGGAATCATGCGATCTGAACGGCAGATAAGCACATCCGGTTGAATACCAATCGAAAGTAATTCTTTTACAGAATGTTGAGTTGGTTTGGTTTTCACTTCGCCCGCCGTTGGGATGTATGGCACTAACGTTAAGTGCATAAAGAGAGTATTCTCACGACCTACCTGTACGGCAAGTTGACGAAGTGCTTCTAAGAATGGAAGCGATTCAATATCACCCACTGTTCCGCCTACTTCCACGATTACCACATCATGGCCTTGTGCGCCGGCAATCACGCGATCTTTAATTTCATTGGTGATGTGTGGGATAACTTGAATTGTCGCACCTAAATAATCACCACGACGCTCTTTGCGTAATACTTCAGAATAAATTTTACCTGTGGTGAAGTTGTTGCGTTTTGTCATTTTGGTACGAATAAAACGCTCGTAGTGACCTAAGTCTAAATCGGTTTCTGCCCCGTCTTGTGTCACGAACACTTCGCCGTGTTGGGTTGGGCTCATTGTACCCGGGTCCACATTGATGTAAGGGTCTAATTTCATAATAGTCACGTTTAAGCCACGTGCTTCTAAAATTGCTGCCAATGATGCTGCAGCAATGCCTTTACCTAACGATGAAACCACACCGCCTGTGACGAAAATATAATTTGTAGCCATAGTGAGAGACCTAAAATATTGGGATAAAAATGATTATAGCCAATCATCTTTTATGCAAATTTGTGCAGAATACTGAAAAGTGCGGTCAAAAATAAAAGAAAAAGATGATTAGCTATCAAGACGGGAGGATAGTTTACAGGATTTGAGATTTTTATACAATCTTGTCTTGTCAGGAATGTATGAAAATTAAATGGCTTATCATATTCTCCATTCTACGATAGAATACGCCCAAATTTTTTATAAAGAAGAGAAGAATTTATGACAAATAAAGCATTAAGCGTTGTGATTTTAGCGGCTGGTAAAGGCACTCGTATGTATTCTGATTTACCTAAAGTCTTGCACAAAGTGGCAGGTAAACCGATGGTAAAACATGTGATCGATACGGCAAATCAATTAGGTGCGGAAAACGTGCATTTGATTTATGGTCACGGTGGCGAATTAATGCGTGAGCGTTTGGCAAATGAAAGCGTGAACTGGGTGTTTCAAGCTGAACAATTGGGAACAGGACATGCTATGCAACAAGCGATGCCTTTTTTCCGTGATGATGAAAATGTTTTAATGGTGTATGGCGATGGCCCAATGATTACACCGGAAACATTGCAAAAATTAATCGATGCGAAACCTGAAAATGGTATTGCAGTGTTAACCGTCGTATTAGATAACCCAACAGGTTATGGTCGAATCGTACGTGAAAATGGCAAAGTTGTAGGGATTGTTGAACAAAAAGATGCAACGCCTGAGCAGCTTAAAATTCAAGAGATTAATACAGGTGTGTTAGTTTCAGATGGTGCAAGTTTCAAAAAATGGTTAGCGCGTTTAGATAATAATAATGCACAAGGCGAGTTTTATATTACTGATGTAATTGGCTTAGCTCATCAAGATGGTTGTCCGATTGTAGCTGTTCAAGCAACTGATTTTATGGAAGTTGAAGGGGTAAATAATCGCCTACAATTAGCCAAAATGGAACGCTATTATCAACGTAAACAAGCAGAAAAACTTTTACTTGCAGGCGTGATGTTGATTGATCCTGAGCGTTTTGATTTACGCGGCACATTAGAGCACGGTAAAGATGTTGAAATTGATGTGAACGTGATTGTGGAAGGCAATGTGCGCTTGGGTGACCGTGTAAAAATCGGTGCAGGTTGCGTATTGAAAAACGTGACCATTGGTGATGATGTTGAGATCAAGCCTTATTCTGTTTTAGAAGATGCGACAATTGGTGAGAAAGCGGCGATTGGTCCATTCTCTCGTTTGCGTCCAGGTGCTGAATTAGCCGCTGAAACCCATGTGGGTAACTTTGTAGAAATTAAAAAATCCACAGTGGGTAAAGGCTCTAAAGTCAACCATCTGACTTATGTTGGTGATACCGAAATCGGTGAGAACTGTAATATCGGTGCGGGTGTGATTACTTGTAACTATGACGGTGCAAATAAATTTAAAACAATCATTGGTAACAATGTTTTTGTTGGCTCAGATACGCAGTTAGTTGCGCCAGTTACTGTAGCCGATGGCGCAACGATCGGTGCGGGCTCAACGATTACTCAAAATATTGAGAAAGATGAGCTGGTGATTACTCGCGTGCCTCAACGTCATATTCAAGGTTGGCAAAGACCGGTGAAGAAAAAGTAATTAACATTGCAAGGCGAACCAATGTGTTCGCCTTTTATGATTTGATGCCTTTTACTTTATAAAGGTTGTTCGAGTTGCTAAAATCATTGTCCATTTATAAAGACAGATAATTTCCTATGACAAAAAATAAAACAGGACTTTCATTCCTTTGGTTAAGTGCGGTCGCATTTATTCTCGATTTACTGACCAAATATATTGTGGTGCAACGCTTTGATCTCTATGAAAGTGTGAATATATTGCCCATTTTTAATTTAACCTATGTGCGTAATCCCGGGGCTGCGTTCAGTTTATTTGCAGATCATGATGGTTGGCAGAAGTATTTCTTTATCGTGCTCGCGATTGGGATTTCCTTGATGCTAGCTTACTTTATGAAAAAGAATTCGGCAGAACAAAAATTACAAAACTCAGCTTATGCGCTGATTATTGGTGGCGCGTTAGCCAATATGGTGGACCGTGCGTATAACGGTTTTGTGGTGGATTTCTTAGATTTTTATTGGGATATTCATCATTATCCGGTATTCAATGTGGCAGATATTGCGATTTGTATTGGTGCGGGTTTATTAGCATTAGATGCCTTTAAAGGTGATAAAAAGAGCGGTCAAAAATGAAGATAATTTTAGCCAATCCTCGCGGATTTTGCGCGGGTGTCGATCGAGCCATTAGCATTGTTGAATTAGCGCTTGAAATTCATGGTGCACCGATTTATGTCCGTCACGAAGTGGTGCACAACCGTTTCGTGGTAAATGGTTTGCGTGAGCGTGGAGCGATTTTTGTGGAAGAACTGAGCGAAGTGCCTGATGGCGCTATTGTGATTTTCTCCGCTCATGGTGTGTCACAAGCCGTTCGTCAGGAAGCGAAAGATCGTCAGTTAAAAGTATTTGATGCAACTTGTCCGTTGGTAACCAAAGTGCATATGCAAGTGGCACGTGCGAGCCGTAAAGGGACAAAAGCGATTTTGATCGGGCACAAAGGGCATCCAGAAGTGGAAGGCACAATGGGGCAGTATAATAATGCTGAAGGTGGCATTTTCTTAATTGAAAGCGTAGAAGATATTGCTCGTTTGCCGGTTCAAGAAAGTGATGATTTAACCTTTATGACGCAAACCACACTTTCTCTTGATGATACGGCGGAAACTATCAGTGCATTGAAAGACAAATATCCTGCGATTCAAGGCCCACATAAAAACGATATTTGCTATGCCACAACTAATCGCCAAGAAGCGGTGCGTGAATTAGCGAAACAATGTGATTTAGTGGTGGTTGTAGGCTCTAAAAACTCATCGAATTCTAATCGTTTAGCTGAGTTGGCATCGCGTATGGGCGTGAAATCAAAATTGATTGATGATCCAAATGATGTGACGGCAGACTGGTTTGAAGGCGTTGAAACAATTGGCGTAACAGCAGGCGCTTCAGCACCAGAAGAGTTGGTGCAATCCGTGATTGCTCGATTAAAAGAATTTGGTGCCGATACTATTGAAGAGCTTCAAGGCTTAGAAGAGAACATGTTCTTTGAAGTGCCAAAAGAGTTAAGAATAAAAGAAGTGAACTAATTCTATTAAAAAAGTGCGGTTAATTTACCGCACTTTTTTTGTGTTATTTTATTTTTTATTGTGTACTTTAAGCCATTTTTGCATTTGTTCAATTTCTGCTTGTTGAGCGTTAATAATATTCTCAGCAAGCTTACGCATCTCAGGATCTTTTCCGTATTTTAATTCAACTTCCGCCATTTTTACTGCACCAATATGGTGTGGCAACATACCTGCTGCAAAAGCGACATCAGGATCTTGATATTGCATAGCTGCCATCATGTCCTGATGCATTTGATTCATACCTTGCATTAATTCTTGTTGCATTGCAGAACCTGTTGACATTGGCATATTCATGTGTGCTTGGTGCTGTTGTTCATTCGCTTGGGCACAAATTGAAACTGCAGCAGCGCTAAGTGTAATAAAAGTCATAAGTTTTTTCATGTTTTGCTCCTATGTGGTAACTGAATGAGCGCAAATCATAAACGTTAACCTAAGGTTAAGGTCAATATTTATTCCGAAATTTTTTGGTGAGATGCTAAAATGAGATAACGTTTGATATGAAGGATAAAATCATGAAACAAAAAATTGTGCTTGCTACAGGTAATAAAGGCAAAGTAAAAGAAATGGCAGATGTATTAGCAGATTTTGGTTTTGAAGTCATTGCTCAGACAGATTTAGGCATTGAAAGTCCAGAGGAAACAGGCTTAACGTTTGTTGAAAATGCGATTTTGAAAGCGCGTTATGCATCTGAAAAATCGGGTTTACCGGCCATTGCAGATGATTCCGGTCTTGTGGTGGATGCGTTAAATGGTGCGCCAGGATTGTATTCTGCTCGTTATGCAGGTGTGGATGGTGACGAAGCTGATGCGAAAAACCGAGAAAAATTATTGGCAGAATTAGCTGATGTACCGACTGAACGTCGCCAAGCAAAATTTGTGAGCACGATTGTGTTATTACAACATCCAAGTGATCCTTCTCCGATCATTGCTCAAGGTGAATGTGACGGGCAGATTATTTATGAAGAGAAAGGTGAAAATGGCTTCGGTTACGACTCGCTCTTTTTTAGCCCGGAAAAAGGCTGTACCTTTGCCGAATTAGAAACCGTAGAGAAAAAGAAAATCTCTCATCGTGCGAAGGCATTGGCCGTTTTAAAATCAAAATTAAGCGTCTAAAGTGCGGTTGATTTTCAACGAGAATTAAAGGATACAAAATGATTATTACCACTACGCCTAATATTGAAGGTAAACAAATCGTCGAATATAAACAAGTCGTCTTTGGAGAAGTGATTGCTGGGGCAAACTTTATACGTGATTTTTTTGCGGCTATTACCGATGTGATTGGTGGTCGTTCGAGTGTTTATGAGCGTCGTATTAGTCGTGCACGCCAAGATGCCTTGAAAGAGTTGGAAGAAAAAGCAATTGCTTTAGGGGCAAATGCTGTGGTTGGCGTAGAGATTAATTACGCAACAGTAAGCAATAAAAGTATGTTTATGGTGATTGCAAGTGGCACGGCAGTGGTGGTGCGCTAAGGTCGTTTTTTCATTTACTTAAATGTAATTTTTGCGATCAGGATCGCAAAAGTGCGGTCAATTTCTTGCGTGTTTTTGGTGTTTCTTAAAAATGTCGCTGTTGATATGAATCAACGGTACTTTTTGTTAATAAAGGGCATTTTTATGAAATTGATGAAACATTTATTTAGTTCATTATTTATTGCAGGCGCGATGTTGGGTACACAAGCGCTTGCTGAAGAAAATACATCTGAGCAGGCTCAACCGCAAACGCAAGTGCAGCAACAAACTGCTGTACAAGCACCATCACAAACTGTACAACAAACGGTGAGTGATAAATTAAATATTAATACCGCCAGTGCATCAGAAATTCAAAAAGCGCTAATTGGTATTGGTGCGAAAAAGGCGGAAGCCATTGTGCAGTATCGTGAAAAGCACGGTAATTTCACTATGGCAGAACAATTGCTTGAAGTGCAAGGCATTGGTAAAGCAACGTTAGAGAAAAACCGCGATCGTATTGCGTTTTAATCTGCGTTATTTATATATAAAAAGCGGGATAGTGATATCTCGCTTTTTTTGTATTTGAAGATAAAATTTACCAAAACTTGCAAAATATCAAATTTTTTTGGAATAAGTTGGGGATTTCTTGCAATGGTTTTATAAGAGAGTAGAATACCAAATGGGTATAGGAATACCTATGTTGTAGTATAAGAAATAATAAACCAACTATTTGGAGTTAGATATGGCATCAGAAAATTTAAATCAATCTTCTGTTGCTCTCACACCAGTTGAAGCAACGGATTATGCTGAAAGCGTTGCTGCGTATAAAGCGCAAAAACGCCCATTTTTATCATTTCTGTCTGGTATTAGTGCTGGGGCTTGTATTGCTTTAGCCTTTGTATTCTATACGACGACACAAACAGCAAGCGCAGGAGCGCCTTGGGGATTAACCAAGTTAGTCGGTGGGTTAGTCTTCTCTTTAGGCGTAATTATGGTGGTAATTTTAGGATCTGAATTATTCACCTCTTCTACTTTAACCTTAGTTGCCCGCGTAGGCGGTAAGATAACCACAAGTCAAATGATCCGAAATTGGATTGTGGTATATTTGGGCAACTTTGTGGGCGGTTTATTTATTGCTGCAGTGATTTGGTTTGGGGGACAAACCATGGCAGCAAATGGTCAATGGGGTTTAACCATTTTGGCAACCGCTCAACATAAGATTCATCATACTTGGTTTGAAGCATTTAACCTTGGTATTTTATGTAACATTATGGTGTGTGTAGCGGTATGGATGTCTTATTCCGGTAAAACTGTTACAGACAAAGCATTTATTATGATTATGCCAATTGGCTTATTTGTGGCATCAGGTTTTGAACACTGTGTGGCAAATATGTTTATGATTCCACTTGGCATTATCACAGCTCATTCTAGTACACCAGAATTTTGGCAACAAATTGGTGTGGATCCAATGAAATATGCAGACTTAGATCTTTATCATTTCATTGTGAAGAATTTAATTCCCGTAACGTTAGGCAACATTGTGGGCGGCGCAGTTTGTATCGGCTTATTCCAACGTTATTTAACTAAAGCTCACTAATGTACTTAATGAAGCACAAAAAGTTGCGTGGACAGGGTTCGTTGCCGGTGACTGGCAAGAAAACGTCAACGTGCGTGATTTTATTCAGAAGAACTACACCCCGTATGAAGGTGATGATTCTTTCTTAGCTGGTCCAACCGAAGCGACAACAAAACTTTGGGAAACTGTAATGGAAGGGATCAAAGTTGAAAACCGTACTCACGCGCCATTAGACTTTGACGAGCATACGCCTTCAACGATTATTTCTCACGCGCCAGGCTACATCAATAAAGACTTGGAGAAAATCGTAGGTCTTCAAACTGTTCAGGCACTGTATTATTCCTATTTATATCAAATGGGGGTACTGCCAAAAAGACCGAAAAGGAGT
>CABSXY010000085.1 GCA_902481695.1 uncultured Haemophilus sp.
GAGTAGTGCTTCATAGGTTTCTTCTTGCTTAAGAATATTCACCACATCGGTGATATTAAATTGCCCATCAACCCAAAAAGAATTGAGGAAAATAAGTAAAACAGGAACCGCAACAACGATAACTAAGATACCGATAGATAAGGCTAGAATAACGTTAGCAATATTGAATGGATGATTATTTTGAATAGTTGTAGCCATAATAAACCCCTCTAGATTTCTTTAGCAGAATCAAACCAAAGCAAATCATGAAAACTGATAAAGCAATTTTCACCTTCATTGAACATTAAATTATTACGTAATGCTTTATTAGTTGGGATTTCTGTTCGTAGTGTTACACCATCAATCTCTACCATATAATCCATTACCGCGCCAAGAAAGCTGGCTCTTGATATTTTTCCTAGTAAACCCTCATTGTTTTTGCTTAGTATGATATCGGAAGGTCGACATCCTAATTTCCCTGAGTTAGGCGGCAAGTTTTTCCAATTTAAAATTTGATTGCCTTCTCCAATGTAATGATGATTATTTTGGTAATTCACAGGAATGAAATTTGCGAGCCCCATAAATTTAAACACCATCTCATTTTCTGAACGCTCATAAATGTCCCATGGTGTTCCAACTTGTTGAATATCACCATGCTCATTCATAATGGCCAAACGATCTGATATTGCTAGGGCAATTTCTTGGTCATGTGTTACGTAAAGAATAGTAATACCGAGTTTTTTCTGTAATTCTTTAATTTCAAAACGCATTTCTTCTCGAAGATTGGCATCTAGGTTATTGAGAGGTTCGTCTAAGAGCATTAAAGATGGTTTAGCAACTAATGCCCTTGCGAGAGCAACACGCTGTTGTTGTCCTCCTGATAATTGAGAAGGTAAACGTTCTTCTAAGCCAGTTAAATTGACTAATTCGACAACTTCCATCACTTGTTTATGGAGAGCTTGTTTTTCAATATTTTTTAATTTAAGAGGATAGGCAATATTGTCAAAGACAGTCATATGTGGCCAAACAGCATAATCTTGGAAGACGACACCTAGACCACGTTGATCTGGTGGAACATCCGTGTTTGTAGCGGGATCGGCAACAACCACATCGTCAATTAAAATACGGCCACTATCAGGCACATCAAATCCTGCAAGCAGGCGTAATAAGACAGTTTTTCCACAGCCGGATGGGCCAAGAAGCGTAAAGCACTCTCCATCTTTTACAACTAGAGAAAGATCTTTTAACACTTCATTTGAACCGAATTTTTTACATATGTTTTCAAATGTAATTGTTGCCATAATCACAACTCCTTACTGATTAACGACCTTGAAGAATTTGAGTGAAATGTTTAATTGTTTCTTCTTTTTCTGACATTAATTTTTCATAGTCAATAGGAATTGCTCTTGATACAGCATCTTCTAGAGATGGCATACCAAATTTAGCAGCAAGTTCAACGCCTTTTCTAACTGGTAATGTCCCTTCGTTAGCAATGATTTTTTGTCCATCTTCAGAAAGTAAGAAGTCAATAAATTTTTGTGAAGCAGCAAGGTGTTCAGTGCCTTTTAAGATTGCTGCAGGGCTAGGGATGACGAGCGTTTCTTTTGGATAAACCAATTTTAATTGCGCGCCTTTTTTAATTTTATCGTTGGTAATATAGTCAACAGCGAGAGAGGCTAATAAATCACCAGAGGCGGTATCGTCGATAACTTGTCCAGCACCTTTACCTACTTTAGCTTTATTTGCTTTTAATTTTTCAAAGAATTCCCAACCAAATTTATCTTTTAATAAAGATACACTCATATATGACGTACCCGATAATGCAGGGTTTGCAATACCAAATGCACCTTTATATTCAGGTTTTAAGATATCAGCCCATTCAGCAGGCGGGTTATCTTTAACGAAGCGGGTATTGTAGGCGATTGCTAGTGTACCGAGGCGGATTGGGGTAAAAGAACCATCAAAGTTAGGGATAGGGTTAACAATATTGGCAGTTTCAGGAGAAACATAAGCTTCAAGCATGCCGTTTTTTTTCATTTGGAAGAAGTCAGGTACTTCACTTGTCCAAATCACATCGGCCATAATTTTTCCGGATTCTTTTTCCGTTGCAATTTTAGCCATCAATTTTCCGGCGCCGGCAGACTGATAATCCATTTCAACATCTGGATGTTTTTCAGTAAATTTTGCTTTTAATGCACCAATTAATGATTCTTTCATTGATGTGTACACAATTAATTTTTCTTGTGCCGCAGCCATATTACTAAGTGACATACCTAGTCCAATGGCAATCAATGTTAAAGACATTTTTTTATTCATAATGAAACCTCACTGAGATAGGGATAAAATCAGTAAATGAGATCAAACTACGATCGACATTTATACCAAAACATCTAATCTACAAAATACGCTTAAATATTTGAATATAAAAGTCTAAATTTAAATAATTTTCAGATTTGTGATAGAGATCACTTAATAATGTCTAAATCCATCTTCCCAAATGCAATTCCACAATATCAACTAAATGTCGAAGGAATGTGGTGTCTTGGTCGTTGTGGAAACGGTCAGTGTCTCGAGATTTGAAGAGTAAAAGTGCGGTTGGTTTTTGGGTTGTTCCACCTAAACGGCAAATCGCCACAGAGCCGATAGGGAGTTCTTCAGGGAGGAACATGAGGGCTTTTTCTTTATTGGAGAGATCGCCTAAATAGAATTGGCGTAAACCCATACGCTCTAAGCGAATGAGTTCAAAAGCTTTTCGGTCTAGCCAATATTGTTCAGGAATGGTGTCCTTTTTTTGCCAGCTGTCAGTAAAAAGTAAGATTTTTGCACCTTCTAGCTCATAACCTTTTGCCCAGTCATCCAACTTTTCATTGATGGCAATAAAGTCTTCTGTTTGAAATAGTTTTTTCTGCAAAGGTAAGAGAGCAAAGAAAATATCTGCTTCTTGATGCGCAAGCTGATGAAATTTTTCGAGTAATTGAGAGAGTGTTTTGATTTGTTCTCGTTGCTGCGCAAGTTGTGCTTCGACTAATGACATCGTCCCTTCTTCATGGCTATGCGGAATACTAAGTAGTTGACGTAGTTCAGGGCGATGAGTAAAAAAATCAGGGTGATTTTTTAGGTAGTCAGCAATATCTTGTTCAGTCATCAAAAACTCCTTAAAAAATAAACCGCACTTGGTTGTGCCAAAGTGCGGTTTATTTTTATTCTGTTTTATGCCGCAAATGGATCGCGTAAAATCATTGTTTGAACACGATCTGGACCCGTTGAAAGGATAGCGACTGGCACGCCAGTTACTTCTTCGATACGTTTGATGTAATCACGGCAAGTTTGCGGTAATTTATTTACATCAGTTACACCGAAGGTGTTTTCTTTCCAGCCTGGTAAGGTTTCGTAAATTGGCTCTACGCCTTCCCAATCTTTTGCTGCTAATGGTGCATATTCAACGATTTCGCCATTTGGCATTTTGTAAGCCGTACAGATTTTCACTTCATCAAAGCCATCTAATACGTCTAATTTGGTCATACAGAAACCAGAAATCGAGTTAAGTTGAATCGCACGGCGAATGGCTACGGCATCAAACCAACCACAACGACGAGGACGACCAGTTACTGCACCAAATTCATTACCTTTACGAGCAATTTCAGCACCAGTTTCATCGAATAATTCTGTGGTGAATGGACCGCCACCAACACGTGTACAGTAAGCTTTGATGATACCTAACACATAATCAAGGTTACGAGGACCGAAACCAGAACCTGTCGCTACGCCGCCTGCAGTGGTGTTCGAACTGGTTACATAAGGATAGGTGCCGTGGTCGATATCAAGCATGGTGCCTTGTGCACCTTCGAATAGGATGTTGTCGCCATTTTTACGAGCGGTATCTAAGATGGTTGTGATATCTGCCACCATGCCAGTAATAATGTCAGCTACCGCGAACACATCGTCTAATGTTTTTTGATAATCAACAGGTTCTACTTTGTAGTAGTTCACCAATTGGAAATTATAGTATTCAAGGATATTTTTTAATTTTTCAGCAAAGGCTTCACGGTTGAATAAATCGCCCACGCGTAAACCACGACGAGCCACTTTATCTTCATAAGCTGGGCCGATACCACGACCGGTTGTACCAATGGCTTTTTTACCTAATGCGGCTTCACGCGCGTGATCCATTGCAACGTGATAAGGTAGGATTAAAGGGCAAGCTTCTGAAATTAATAAACGTTCACGTACTTTTACGCCACGGCTTTCTAATTCGCCCATTTCTTGCATTAATGCAGCAGGAGAAAGCACCACGCCGTTACCGATTAAACAGGTCACGTTATCACGTAAAATACCAGATGGAATTAAGCGTAATACCGTTTTTTCACCATTAATAATTAACGTGTGACCTGCGTTATGACCACCTTGGTAACGCACCACATATTTGACTCGATCCGTTAATAAATCAACGATCTTGCCTTTCCCTTCATCGCCCCATTGAGCGCCAAGAACAACAACACTTTTTCCCATAATTTCCGCCTTAAGTTTGCGTAAGTTTATAAATCAGACAAACGATTACTTTACTCTTTTTTTGCCTTAATCTCAAATTTAAAACGTAAAAAAGTGCGGTTATTTTTAACCGCACTTTTCTTAAATTTATTATTCAAACAACGATTTATGTAATGAACGTACTACATCATCCGCTTTGTCACTATGCGCTAGCATACAAATATTATTCGTGCTTGCGCCATAGCTAATCATGCGAATGTTATAACCTTCGAGCGTGTCGAAAATACGTTTTGCTACACCAGAAGCGAGGTGTAAGTCATTTCCAATTAATGCGACAAGTGATAAGCCTGTATCGACTTTCACGGTGCAATATTGACTTAATTCTTCTAATAATTCTGGTGAAAGTAATTCAACACCAGATGAAGCAGAACCTGTTTTATCTAAAGTTAATGCAATACTCACTTCAGAAGTGGTAATCGTGTCCACCGAAATTTTATATTTGGCTAAGATATTGAATACATTCGCAAGGAATCCTTGGGCGTGTAACATGCTTAAGCTTGAAAGCGTTAATAAAGTTTGATCACGGCGAACTGCAATTGCACGGAATGTCGGACGTGGTTGTGGATCGCGTGTTACCCAAGTACCACCCGCATCAGGCGCTTTACTTGAACCTACATAAACGGGAATATTACTGCGTACAGCTGGAAGTAATGTTGCTGGGTGTAATACTTTAGCGCCGAAAGTTGCCATTTCAGCAGCTTCAGCAAAGCTCATGGTATCAATACGTTTTGCTTCAGGGACGACACGAGGGTCTGTGGTATAAATTCCCGCTACATCCGTCCAAATTAATACATCTTTTGCGTTTAATACTTCTGCTAAAAGTGCAGCAGAGTAGTCGCTACCACCACGGCCTAAAGTCGTCGTTTTACCGCCTGGTTCACGACCGATAAAGCCTTGAGTGATGACTAATTCGCCACGGTCGATTAATGGTTTTAATAAATTATCGCAGTTCGCTTGAGTTTGAGCATCATCGGGTGCGGCTTTACCAAAGTTATCATTAGTCGCCACTAAAGTACGAACATCCACCCAAGTCGCAGAGGCTTGTAATTCTCTTAATACTTCAATGAAAATCTGTGTTGACATCATTTCACCTTGACTGATGATTTCATCAGTTAAAGCAAGTGATGTTGCAAGGCTAGCTGCTTCAGAAAGTGCGGTAATATTTTCTAAGTATTTTTCGATGATAGGGCGAACACGGCTGTCGTCTTTTAATTCATTTAAAATGTTTTCTTGAATTTGGCGGACTTCACCAATTAATTTCGCGCGCTCTTCAGCTTCGACACCATTGGCTAAGGCAACTAATAAGTTTGTTACACCAGCGGATGCTGAAAGCACGACAACGCGAGTATTAGGATCTGCAATGACGATTTTGGCACAAGCTTGCATCGCGGAATAGTTCGCAACGGATGTACCACCAAATTTTGCTACCGATAAATGAGACATAAGATAATCCTCTAAAATGAAAAAGTAAGATGTTGTGTTTTATGATGGCTATTAGAAATAGCGATTTAAGCAAAAATTGTCAAATAAATATGATAAAAAATCGTATAAAAATCTTTTTATTTAGCTCTTTTTTGATTAAACAGGGTAAAAATTAAAGAATCACTAACTATTCAGCAGGCATTGGCAGTGGTTCTGGCGTGCCAAGAAAATAAGGTTTTACCCCAATAATTAAGTCTAATACGGCTTTCACGCGAGCAAACATTTCGCGGACACGCGTCCCAAAATAAACTTCAGGCTGTTTTGCGGTGAAACAAATGGCATCAATATCGTAATGTTTAGCAATAAGCAGAGCACGTTCACAATGGAATTTTTGACTGATGATCGTAAAGGAAGGAACTTGGAAAACTTTATTGGCTCGCACAACAGAGTCTAAGGTGCGGAATCCTGCAAAATCTTTAAACATGACGCTTTCAGACACGCCCATTTTACGTAGGTCCAAAAACATGGTACGAGGTTCGTTATATTGAAGCGTGCGGTTATCACCACTTAGCAGTAAATAATCAACTTTATTTTGATCGATTAAGTATTTTGATGCTTCTAAACGGTAGTCGTAATATTTGTTGGTTTTACCTTTGGCAACATATTTGGATGTGCCCAATACTAATGCATAGTGACGATGTGGGAGTGTTTCAACGTCTTCATAAACGCGATCCTGTACATAGAAACTAATAGCACGATCAATGGTGAAGCAACCAATCAAGACGAGTAAACCTACCCCCAAAGCGTAGCCGAGGAGTTTTTTCAGCGGAAGGCGAGAGAGCCATGAAAGTGCGGTCATTTTTAACCGCATTTTGGATAGTTGCATATGGCTAACATACTGAAAAAGCAAAATAATTTCAAGTGTAATTTGTTTACTAAATTGATAAGGAAATATTTAGACGTCTAAACGTCTAAAATTTCTTGACAAAAAACATGAGCTGTTGATAATTGATAAATCATCAACGTAAAAGGTTATCATTTTAATGGCTGTGCAAAATGTCGTGTTGTTTCAAGACAATCCCCTCCAATTAACATTGGGTGGGCAGCTTTCGCCTATTAATGTCGCATATCAAACTTACGGCACTTTAAATGCAGATAAAAGCAATGCTGTATTGATTTGTCATGCCTTAACGGGAGATGCAGAACCTTATTTTGATGAACCGAATAAAGACGGTTGGTGGCAAAACTTTATGGGCGAAGGTCTCGCTTTTGATACATCTAAGTACTTTTTTATTTGCTCAAATGTATTAGGTGGTTGTAAAGGCACGACGGGACCTAGTTCAATTAATCCCACTACGGGAAAACCTTATGGTAGCCAGTTCCCGAATATCATCGTTCAAGATATTATCAAAGTACAAAAAGCCTTGCTGGAGCATCTCGGTATCCCTCATTTAAAAGCAATAGTGGGAGGCTCTTTTGGTGGTATGCAAGCTACACAATGGGCAATTGATTATCCAGATTTTATGGATAACATTGTGAATCTTTGTTCTTCTATCTTCTTTAGTGCGGAAGCCATTGGATTTAACCATGTCATGCGTCAAGCGGTAATTAATGATCCGAATTTCAATAATGGTGACTATTATGATGGCACTCCACCTAATCAAGGCCTTTCCATTGCACGTATGTTAGGAATGTTAACGTATCGTACCGATGTGCAGTTAGCTAAGGCATTTGGTCGTGCAACTAAATCTGAAGGGCAATTTTGGGGCGATCACTTTCAAGTAGAATCCTATTTGAGTTATCAAGGCAAAAAATTCTTAGATCGTTTTGATGCCAACACTTATTTGCATTTATTACGTGCAC
>CABSXY010000086.1 GCA_902481695.1 uncultured Haemophilus sp.
ATCAAACGGTGAAAAGGCAAATACGCCAATCACACCAGAAATCAGGGCTATAAGATAAACGACTAATTTATTTATTTTATCCATACTAAAAAAAATATTCCCCCTCTTTAGCAAAGAGGGGGCCTAGAATACGGTCAAACTAAGCAACTTACTCAGCTTGTTCTTCCACGCCTTCCATATCCGATAAATGTTCATCCGGCACAGTTACACGCACCTGAATTAAACGACGACTATCGGCAGAAGTGACTTTAAATTGAATATTTTCTAAGGTGATTTCTTCACCCCGTTTCGGCAAATACCCAAAGGCTTGCATGATTAAACCACCAATGGTATCCACTTCTTCATCATCAAAATGCGTATTAAATTGGGCATTAAAATCATCAATATCTGTTAATGCACGCACCGCATAAGTGTGACGAGAAAGCTGACGAATATCCGCCACATCTTCCTCATCAAATTCGTCTTCAATATCACCGACAATTTGTTCGAGAATATCTTCGATGGTCACCAAACCTGATACCGCACCAAACTCATCCACCACAATCGCCATGTGGAAACGCTCAGAGCGAAAATCTTTTAACATACGATCAACACGTTTACTTTCCGGCACAATCACAACTGGACGTAACAACTGGGAAAGTTCGAACTCTTCCGCATCTTCACGTAAAAACTTAAGCAAATCTTTCGCGTGCAAAATACCTTCAATATTATCGCGGTCATCCGTATCTGCAATCACAGGAAAACGAGAGTGAGCGGATTCAATAATCGTATTCAAACAGGCATCGAGATCTTGATTCGATTCAATAAATACAATTTGTGAGCGAGGAATCATGATATCGCGTACACGAAGCTCGGCGATTTCCATTACCCCTTCAATCATCTCGCGAGTGTTTTGATCGATTAAATCGTTTTGTTCTGAATCGCGAATCACCTCCACGAGTTCTTCACGATTTTTCAGCTCACCTTGGAAAAAGCGGCCAATAAGTGATTGGAAAAAAGACTTTTTAGTTGTTTCAGTTTGATTACTCGAATGTTCTTCGTTCATAAAATTAAATGTGTTACTGTCGGATTGACTGCGTAAAAAGTAGCATATTTTGACCAAAATCGCAAAAAACTTAAGCTAAATGGCTGAAAATAAAGTGCGGTTAATTCCTAAAAAGTTTTTAAACTCACTAAAAATTGACCGCACTTTGATCTGCACCCCAAAACCTAGACACCTATTTTTGCAGTACGATAGGAAACTAGCACAATATGAGAGCTACATTATCAACGTTATAAATTATATATCCATTAACTCATAAGAAACATTTCCGGTTTCTAGTAACTCAATAAATACTCTTTTAATAAAATCAAAGTCTTCTATCACCGAACTAGCTGGATAGGGTTCTCCCTCAAAGTAAACCAATCCAGGAGTACCATTAAAGTCAGATTTTGTTCTAATTAGGAACTCCCCATCTTTTCCATACTCAATTAAAGTAAATAAATATCTTTCACCGTCACATTGAACTGATAATCCTGAGATTCCAACTTCCGGCTCTGGGATAAACTCTAACCCCGCAGCCCCCTCATTTAGTTCAATATTATTAAGTATAGATATCATTTTATCTTTATCAATAGAAGATACTCTCTCCCTATTAGATGCTATAATCCAGTCCTTTCCTCTTTGAAATCCACAGGTAAAAAATAAATTATTTGTCATTTTTTGGTTCCTTTATTGATCGTTGACCTTTAGACCAAACGTACACTTTGGGTAACTTAGTTTTATTATCTATTGCATGAACAGTAACAGATTTTAACCCAGCTTTTTCAGCAGCTGTAGCTATATCATTTTTACAATAATCACAAACATCCTTACCTTGAACATTAATGACCATACTTTTACCTTTAGTTACACCTCGGTCATAAGCCTGTTGAATAGCTCCTATTTCTGCATGAGCATTTTCCATATTACTATTTGGATAAGGCGAGCCGTTTTTTAAAGGCGGTTTCGCTGCCACATTTTCTGCAATTAGTGTCAGTTTATTTGGATCTGAAAATTTATCCGCCCTAGCCATCTGATTGGTATCAACATAAACCCTGCCATTAACATCCACTCTCGCAATGACATCAATCTTCTCAAGTTTTGTGCCTTGTGCTTTAAGCATTTCGTTTGATAGCTGCTCTTTTAATGGGATAGATTTAGCATTATTCTCCGCACCAGAAGAAATTTTAATCTTATGGTTTTCATATCCTTTTATTTTCCCATCAACTCTAGGCAAGGAGCTTCCTTTTCCCGAAGTAATACTCCCCCCTCGTCCTCCATAAGAAGAAGCGGACAGATATACATCAGACATTGCGTCATCATATCCTGCCTGTCTATCCCATTCTTTCCAAACTCTACCAAATCCAGTTGTTTTACCTGGAATTACAGATACTTGCATCCAATCAAATTGCTCACCACTTATAACTGGGGATTTTTCATAAAACGGTGGTACCAAGCCTATATAATTAGTTAGTTTTCCTTGCGCACTAATCAAATGCTGTCTTTCTTTACTTCCTACAGCTAATTTCCCAGCCTCTCGCTCCATCTTACTACTATCTATTTTTATTTGCTGGAATATCCTTTCAATTTCTTTTTGTTTTTTTTCTGGGGGTAAATTGCTTTTACGCACTTGTTCGTAAAGATTAGCATAATATTCCATGCTCTTTGCACCTGATCGCATAGCTATTAAGTCAATAACCTTCTGCTCTTCTTTAGAAAGCCATTTTTGATCTTTAATATACTGGGACCACAAAAAGTTATTTTCAACGGCATTCTTCGCAACAATACTCCCAATCTCTCCATTTTTAGAAGCTGTATCAGAATCTGCGCCTCTTGCTTTTGAAGTAGTTTGTGCAACAACCTGACCAATGAAGCTTGTAATTCCCACAAGCATTTCCTTCTCTTTATTTGATAGTTCAGTTGGCTCTGCTCCCTTATCTATCGTCTTGATTTTATCTATGATAGCTTTCATTTTTCCTGTCGTAGAGGTTAGGGATTCATCACTCGCTACTTCATTAATAATTTGAGAAAGTCTAGCTGCTACCGGCGCAGAAAGCTCTGCAACACCAGCTGCTAAAGCACCCGATGTACCACTACCACCAAGAGCATTAGCTTCTACAGCCCCCCAAAGTGCATGTGCAGCAATATTAGCAACCGTATTTACTTTACCCGACTCATCTGTCGTAGCTTTTTTAATCCCTACATTAACATAAGGAGCAGCAGCTGTTGCTGCAATACCTTTGACAGATTGTCCACTTAATGCAGCAACAATTGTTGAAGTAAGTGCATCCGCGGCACGACGATATTTACCACCACTATCCCATTCAGCTGCTTCATCTTCTAAACGCTTTAACTGTAGTCCAACAAGTGCTGCGCCAGTATTATCTTGACGAGCTTCCAGTTCTTTTTTCTCTCCCTCTAATCGCTCTATTTCCTGTAATAATGGTGCTTTTTGTCTAGCCACATAAGTATTAACCGCACTTTTAATATTCTCTACAGCGGCTGAGATTTGGCGTTGTTCGCTTAAGATTTGATTAACATCTTTTGGCGTATCAACTTGACCATTGGCTTGATTAATATCCGTATTAATGCCCAAAGCCTGAGCAGTAGTTTGCATCGGTGCAGTATCTTTATTTAAGGTAATCTTGCCTTCAGTTAAGGTTGCTCGCGTTACTGAATCGTCAGAGTTCGATTCTTTCATTGGTAACCCACCACTCAAATTAGGCGTATTCACATTTGAACCTTTTCCATCCACACTTGCACTAAATGACATACTCGAAGCATCACTGTGACTTTCATTTTGAATATCTTCAAAAGTCAGCTTATTGGTTGATAATTCACTATTTTCAGGGTTCGTACTGGTAATCGCTGCTCCTTTTAAGTAAACATTGTTCGCATTAACATGATATCCACCTTCTTCAGCAAATAATCCGGCTTGCTCTTTCACTTGTTTATAGCTTGATTCTCCTTTTTCAGAATTACCATAACCACTTGCATTCCAGTTAGTTCCGATACCAATTTCAACCTCTAAACCACCGCCGCTCGATTTTGTCTCAAATTTATTTTCATCTTGCACACTCGCAATATTGAGATTTCCACCTACATTCGCGTTGATTGTTTTAGCTTTTGCTGTCGTACCCGTTAAGGTAGTATCACCTTGAGTATTGATATTCAAGGTTTCAGTATTAAGATGGCTATTTGTATAGTTCACCCCTTCTACATTGGTTTTACTGCTTGAACCACCTACACGCGCATAAATACCAACACCGGTTTGAGCACCAATTGTTGCCGCCATCCCGACTTCGACGCCTGCACTTTGTGAACGGGCATGTTGATCTACCGTGCTCTTACCAGGATCAATAGTTAGGTTATTGGCATTAAAGGTTACGCTACTGTCTTTTAAGCGGTTACCTTTTTCATCCACAGACGTGATATCTGCATGGGTGATATTAATATTCCCTAACTGCGAATTACCTTGTGCATTTGTGCTGCCATCACCACGTGCAGTAAACTCAATCTCTTTCGCATTAAATAGGTTGCCTTGGCTGGTGTGCTGATAGCTGTCTTCTTTCTTACGGCTATGAGCAACCCCGGTACCAGATTCCACACGAAGTAAATAAGTTGCGCCACCTTGCCCTTGGAATGCAGAGGCCAAGTTATAAGCTTGTGCTGCAACACTCATGATATTTGCTGCTTGCACACGATCTGAGGCTTTTTTATTTTTTACAGTGCTTTCAATACTATTGATTAAATCAATAATTGGTGATTTCACACGAGTAAATTGACCAAATTTCAGATCGCTTTCACTTTGTTTATATTTATCAGTATTAAAAGCTGAATCCACAATAATATTTTGTGCATTAATGGAAGCTTTATCTTTTGATAAAATTTCTGCCGATGTTTGACGATAATCTTTACCAGCATACACTTCTACCTTATCACCTAAGCTCGCTAATTGCGCTTTTTCATGGTGAGTAAAGTTACCATCTTGGTTAAAACGAGTACGGTTATAACCATAGAAACGTTCAGAATCTGAAATAACAGCCTCACCTACTGCGTGGCCTTTGCGTTGCTGCGTTGTCTCTTGTGTGGTAACGGCCGTATCTAAAATCACATTACCACCTGCAGATAATTGGTTTTTACCCTCAGACACAATTTTGGCACCTTTAGCATGAATATCACCTTTTTGTGCCACAATTTGGTTATTACCACCTACAGAAATAGTGGTTGATACTTCTTGTGTTTGAGTTGCATCGCCATTTTCACGTTGAGTATGTACACCAAAAAGGTATTTATTCGCATCACCTAAACTAAATCCTTTATCTGAGGTATTGGCCTGCTGAGTATAAGTGTTCTCAGCCGTTCCTAACTCAATATTATTTGAGGCTAGGAATGTTGCACCTTTCTCTGCTGCAATTTGTGTACCTTGTGTGCGAATATCGCCTTCAGACGCCACCACACTAAGTTGTCCGCCAGCATTAACTGCGGTCACTTTTGCGGTTGTTTCTGTCGTAGTTTTATCTGATTTACTGCGTTTGTGCTCCAAATACGGCACAATACCACGGCTCATTAACTCCACTGAATCTGCACCTGCTTCAGCAATAGAGTTAATTTTTCCTACAACAGTTTCTGTACCACCTTGTTTTTGGCGTTGTTTATATTGATCTACCGCTTTCACAGTTGGATCGTAAACCATGCTTAAACCAAAACCGCTTGTTTTACTTGTTTTGTGTACTTCAGTGTGATGAATTTCCTTAGCCGCTTCTAGATTAACTTGTTTTGCATGTAGATCAAATTGATCCTGACTGTTTAAATCAGAACCTCGCACAGTCAAGACATTTTCTGCGACTAAAGTTGCAGTACCAGCTGTTAATTGGCTACCTGCAGCTTCTAAGCTGACGGATTTGCTGTCTAGATTAGACTTGCTTTTCTCATAACCAACTTTTGCTACACCACCTTTAAAACTTGAGGCTAAACCAGAACGTTTTTTCTCGTAATGTTCTTCAACATAAGCGTGATTTTCCGCTTCTTTCACATTAACGTTATTAGCCTGCACCAATAATTCATCTTGTGCAGTAATCGAAGAGCCTTTAACTGTCGCATTTGCATCTTGTGAATAAACAATAACATCCTTACCATTTACTTCACTTCCTTTGCTCAGGTCATAATCATGATGATGACGCATTTCTTCGGTTTCTTTGGTTAAGAAACCTTTCGATGTTTGTTTATTTCGGCGGTCTAAATGCTCAATATCTCGTCCTTCTTCGAGCTTCACTTCACCTTGTGAGGCAATAATAGTTCTCCCTTCTTCACTATTAACCTTAGCTTGACGAAGCGTTGTTTCTTCTTGCCCCACTAAACGAGTGCCTTCTTTACCCTCAATAACAGAACTCACCTCACCTTCTTTATCTAAGTGATAATGATGGTTATCGCTAAAGTCATAGTGTTCTTTACTGTTTTGCTTCTCAGTCGTCACCAAAAGCTTACCTTTGGCATTTACATCAACAGTGCCTGCCGATTTCACATTCGCTGCTTTTATCGTGATATCGCCACCACTTTGAATGGATAACTCACCACCTTTGCCGGTTACCTTCAATTCACTTTGGCGATCGACTTGCTTATTACCTGTTTCTGTTCGACCTAATTGGCTTTGTGTTTCTGTTGTGGTGGCGCCAAGCTCTACGGATTTTCCACCGTATAGAGACAAGCTATCTGCAGCCACAATCTTACCGCCTAGGTTTACTAATTTTTGCTCAGCATTAAGATTGACATTATCTGCTAAAACCACCCCTTTATTTTGTAGATCTTGGCCGTAAATATTCACCAAATTACTTGCAATCAAGGTACCTTCATTATTCATACTGGTAACCTTAGCCACAATGCTATCACCAGAAATTACAGCGCCTGTTGGTGCGACTTGAGCACGGTTAGAAGCCAAATAAATTTTAGGCGTTAAAACATTGAGCTTTTTACCATCTGGTAATGTCACCTCTTCATTTACCATCCACACTAGATCAGTAGTGAGTTCCGACATTTGCTTTTCCGTTAATGCCACGCCCGGTACTAAATTTAATTTTTTGGCATAATGAACACCGTTATTCATCAAACCTTGGTATTGCTCTAAATCATTTTGATAACCATCAAGATAACGACGTCCAGTCAATTGATTAATTTGCTCATTGACAAGGCGTAACTCATAGAAGCCATCCCCTAAACGTTTATGCATACTATCTGGAGAATACTGTAAAGCATTCAGCATATAATCTGAGCTCAACCATTTTTGCTTATTCGCAAAACGAGGATCAGTTTCAATCACATAACCATTCGGTGCATCAGGATTAATATTATAGAGCGATGATTTATCAAGAGATTGTGTCAAGCGGTTTAATACTACATCACCTACGTTAGCTTTACTTGCTACGTTGTTATTAGTAAATTCAGGAGCCACATTTTCTTTATAAGCAAATACTCCTAAATCTTTTACACTTTCATTTTGTTTAAAGTAAATATTGGTATCGCTGCCTGTAGTATAGTAACGGTCAAAGCGATTTCTTTTTTTTCTAGTTTTGTAATAAGCGGTTACCTTTCCTTTATCCGTGACTATCGTACGACCTTTAAATTCTTCGTTATTTAATTGCCCATTGGCAGTTTCAATTACCCCACCAGCAATCACTTTACTGTCTTGGTTATCTACACGTGCATCATTAAAATCAATTCCACCACCACT
>CABSXY010000087.1 GCA_902481695.1 uncultured Haemophilus sp.
TTTCTCACTCTATCAAAAGAGAATCCTTCCCCGACTTTAGGAATGGAATTTATTCAAACCTTGAGAAATGGAGGTATCACAAAACCGCTTGTGGCGATTGGCGGGATAAAACTGGAACATGTGAAAACCTTACGAAAATATGGCGCTGATGGTGTTGCTGTGATCACGGCCATAACTCAAGCAAATAACATAAAAGCAGCAACGCAAGCTTTAAAAGAAGACAGTAATACTATAAAGCCATAATCGAATGAATCTAAACTGATTAATTCGATTAAAACTCATAAAAAAACGACCGCACTTGCGGTCGTTTCTATTTACAGCTTAAAGGATTATTTTAATTTTTCACCTTTAAATTCACCTGTTAAACTTTCTAAGAAAGAGGTTATGTCCTCCACATCTTTTTGAGCAGGCTGCTGCACGTTACTTTGGTATTTCAACATTGCACTCACAGCATCTTTTAGCTCTTTTGCTGATGCATCATGGAAATATGGTGCGGTAAGCGCGATGTTACGTAAAGTTGGCACTTTGAAGCGATGCATATCGAATGGATCTTTAGTTTGTGCAAAGCGACCTTCATCTGCATCAGTTAATGGCGTACCACGATCTTTAAAGTAATCGCCGTAAAGTCCCATGTATTCATAAGATTGTCCGCCCATTGCCACGCCAGTATGACAAGTATCGCATTTATGTTGTTTGAATAATTCATAACCGCGAACTTGTTGCTCGGTCAAGGCTGTTTTATCCCCTTTCAAATAACGGTCGAAATCACTATTTGGCGTAATTAATGTTTTTTCATATTCACCAATCGCGTGAGTTAAGGTTTCTTTTGTCACTTGTGGATATTCTTTTAAGAATTCTTTTTTGAACTCTTCATCCATTTCAAAACGAGCCACGATGTCATCCCAAGAGTGCGAACCCATTTCTACTGGATTTGTTGGAGGACCTTTCGCTTGATCAGCTAAATCTGCCGCACGCCCATCCCAGAATTGTACAAAGTTAAAGGCGGCATTGAACACAGTTGGCGCATTAATTGGGCCTTTTTTACCATCAATACCCGTTGAAGTATCAAGTCTATCCACACCACCTTTGTCTAATTGGTGACAAGTATGACATTGAATAGAACCATCGCCTGATAAACGTCCATCAAAGTAAAGATCATGACCTAAAGCGACTTTTGCTTCATCAGTTGCAATACTGCCTGGAATCGGTTGAACTAAACGATCTGCATCAACATTGGGTGTTTCTTTTGGTAAAGACATTTTACGTGCTTCACGAATCCAGTTAAGCAATGCCACTTTTTCTTGCTCATCTGGTTTACTTCCCCAGTGAAGATGTCTGAATTTAGCAATTGGCATTTCGTTATTTTCAAGTACGCGCTGTAATTTTGCTAAATCAGCTTGGGATAATTTGCTCGGATCTTTTAAGCCTTCAAGTAAACGATCCAGGCGGAAAGCTCGAAGTCCACTTTGAATATCCGATTGCATTTCATCACCCACAATCGGGAATTTTGAATAAAATGGAAGAGGTGTGTTTGGACTATGGCAATATTGACAGCTATTATCAAATAAGGCTTTTGCCACTTTTTCTTGTTCGACAGTATAACGATTTTCCATTAAAAGTTGGGCTGCATTCTCGTTATCAAATTGATGTAGATACCCCACAACCCCCAAATAACCCAATACTGCAATGGCCGCACCGCCAATAATCAGTTTTTTCATCTAATAATCCTCCAAACGATCAATAAAACATAAAAAAGAAAGGTAAAGCTTAAAGCAAGATGATTATGCCAAAAAATTGGCTTATATTTTATGTGGATTTAATTAACTTTGGCTATGGATTCGATTGATTGCATTAAAGGCCTTTTTATCTTATAAGCGAGAATTCCCCTAAAATTAAGCAATAAAAAATGCGGTTATTTCTAACCGCACTTTACGTTTTATTATCTCTCGTTTATTTCTTTGGTGCTTGCATAAAGCGGAAGAAATCACTGTCTGGTTTCAAGATCATCATATTACCAGAACCTTCGAAGCTGCTTTCATAGGCTTTTAAGCTACGAATAAAGCTATAAAACTGTGGTTCTTGGGCAAAAGCTTGAGAATACAATTTTGCTGCTGCCGCATCACCATTACCACGTAATTCTTGTGCAGTTTTATTTGCATTCGCTAAGATCAAGGTGACTTTACGATCCACGTCTGCTTGAATGAACGCCGCTTTTTCTTTACCTTGTGAACGATGTTCACGAGCAACCGCATCACGTTCTGCACGCATACGTTGGTAAATCGAAGAAGAAACTTCATCCGGTAAATTGATTTGTTTTACGCGAACATCGACGACTTCAATCCCTAATTCAGAGGTACTATCCTGCCCTGAATTTAACGCTTTTTTCGCCCCCGCCATTAATTCACCACGTGTACCTGAAACGATATCTTTAATTGTACGAGTACCTATTTCTGAACGCAGACGGTCATTCACTTTACGGCTTAATAAGCTTGCAGCTTGGTTATAATCGCCACCACCCGTTGCTGTATAGAAACGACCGAAATCGCTGATTTTCCATTTCACATAGGAATCTACCAACAAGTCTTTTTTCTCGACTGTCACAAAACGAGTAGCTGAACCATCAAGGGTACGAATACGCGCATCAAGCACTTTAATGCTATCAATTAAAGGCAATTTGAAATGCAAACCTGGTTCATACACCACCACTTTGTTTTCTGCATCACGTTGTACTTTGTTAAAACGCAACATGATGCCACGAGTGCCCTCAGTTACAACCACGACGCTGGAATATAGCACCGCAGCAATCACCACAATAATCGGAAGTAAAAATTTACGCATTAGTTAAATCTCCCTTGGCGAATGCCTTCATTTGATTGAACTGGTTGAGCCGTTTGCGTTTCTACACGACGTTCCTGTGTTGAAACAGGTGCAGAACTGACCGCACTTTCAGGCGTTGTAGTGGTCGGTTGAGCCGCTTTTTTACCCATTAATTGTTCTAATGGTAATACGGTTAAATTGTTACCATTATTTGCATCTAACATGACTTTCGGCGTATTTGCCATGACTTTTTCCATGGTTTGAATATAAAGACGCTCTTTTAACAAATCAGGCGCAGCTTTAAATTCAGGTAGAAGACGTTGTAAACGTTCTACTTCCCCTTGTGCATCAAGCACAACACGATCTTTATAAGCAGTTGCTTCTTCAACAATACGCTGTGCATCACCACGAGCGATTGGCTCTTTCTCGCGGGCATAGGCTTCTGCCTCACGAATGTAACGTTGTTCGTCTTCCTGTGCTTTAATCGCATCATCGAAAGCATCTTTCACCTCTTCTGGCGGACGTGCGGATTGGAAGTTCACGTCAATCACTTCAAGTCCCATATCATAAGGTTTGATAATATCGTTCAATGCTTTCCACGTATCTTCACGCACCACGGCACGACCCGTTGTCAGCACATCATTCATGGTCATATGACCAATCACATAACGAAGTGCGCTGTCAGTTGCTTGTCCAAGACTATTATCTGCATTACTCACGCTAAACAAGTATTTTTCTGGATTTTGCACGCGATATTGTACAGTCATTTCCACTTTAACCATGTTTTCATCTTTGGTTAACATCGCACCTTGCGTTTTAAGCTCACGAACTTGTTCTACATTCACTGGAATTACTTTATCAACAAAGGTTGGCTTCCAGTTTAAACCTGGTTGAACGATAGAATGAAACTCGCCAAAACGTAACGTCACACCTCGTTCCGCTTCTTTAATGGTGTAAAAACCGCTTGCTCCCCAAATAATTCCCCCGATCACCGCGGCGATCGGTAAAATTTTACCTAAATTGAATGAAGGTATATTCGGTGAAGTATTATTTGAACCGCCTTTTTTATTACCCCCACCTAATTTTTTCAACAGATTATTGAATACTTCTTCAATATCTGGTGGTGATTGCTCCTGATTTTTATTGTCTCGCGAGCCCCAGCCATTTTCATTTTGCTTATCTGATGAATTATCTGACTGTTTTGGACCGCTGCTCTGTCCCGGTTTACCCCAAGGATCTTGATCTGGACCGTTTTGCGACATTACGTTCTCCATTTGTCTAAAAATTTTAATGAGTTTATCGAAATAAATGGGGTTAGTCTATGAAAATACAAGTGGCGAATCAAGTTTTATAAAATAAAAAATCCTTGAATATTTTCAAGGATTTTCTTTTATTCATTTACTTGGTAAATCAAGGATTTTTTTATATTTTTTTCGAGTAATTTTTTTCCATCCCAGTGATAAAAGTGCGGTTGAATTTTTGACTGATTTATAAATGCCGCAAAGTAAAAAGGCAATTCATCTGTAAAAATCAACTTACCTTTCGGACAATAATCTGAAAAGATCTGCAGTTGTTCTGGCAAATGCGTCACACTTGATAACTTCACTATTCCTACGCCTTGTGATTTCAATACAGCTTCACGTAAACACCAACAGCGATAAAAGGCCAGGTCTGCATCAGGCTGATTAGCAAACCATTCTTGTTCTGCTTGTGGCGCAAAATGCGCCATGAGCGCAGAAAAATTCCGTTTTTTTGAAAATTCAATATCAATACCGACCGCACTTTTTTCTGATTCATTAATATGCAGCAATACAGCAACCCAATCACCAGAGTGACTAATATTAAAATCAATATTCTCGACGGGAAATTGTGGTCTGTCACTTTGTGTACGATAAATTCGCCCTAAAAGTGCGGTTGATTTTTCTGCTGTTTTTAGCAACTGCCAAAGTAAAAAATGCGCCAATCGACGGCATTGATGCCGTTGCGTTATCCGAGAATTTCCCAGCGGTTCTGTACACAAATTTTCAGGGACGAGCCCTCTAGGAATTTCATCAAAAGGAAAAGGTTGTTGAATATTGGCGTAGGCAATAAAAGTTGTCATAAAATAATGAATAAACACGCAAGTTTTCTTGCATTATAAAAGGAAATCCACCGCACGCCAACATAAGCTAAAACTCATCAACGCAAGGCGTTAGATTGAAACTGTGAGCGGTTTCACAGATTTTTCTCTTCAAATACGTTACATTTCAAAAAAGTAATCACAGGAGGTTCTATGTTTAAACAACTTCAACAAGTCGGTAAGGCATTCATGTTGCCGATTGCTATTTTGCCTGCTGCAGGTCTTTTACTCGGGATAGGTGGTGCGCTTTCCAATAAAGCAACGGTGCAAGCCTATCCAATTTTAAATAATGAGGCACTGCAAGGTCTGTTCCAGATTATGTCTGCAGCCGGTAGCGTGGTATTCGCTAATTTAGCCTTATTATTGTGTATTGGTTTAGGTATCGGCTTAGCCAAACGTGACAAAGGCGTTGCTGCTCTCGCTGCCGTTGTTGGTTATCTCATTATGACGGGCACCATTGCTGCATTAATTCCGATTTTCTCTCCTGATGTAAAAAGTATCGATACGGGAGTTATTGGCGCATTAGTGATGGGCTTGATTACCGTTAAATTACACAATCGTTATCACAACATCCAATTACCACAAGTATTAGGTTTCTTTGGCGGCTCTCGCTTTGTGCCAATTGTGACTGCTTTTTCAGCTATTTTCGTTGGATTAGTTTTCTTCCTCATTTGGCCAACTTTCCAACAATGGCTCGTATCTGCAGGTAAAAGTATCGCCTCCATGGGAACCTTTGGAACATTCTTATATGGTTTCTTAATGCGATTATCTGGCGCGGTTGGCTTACATCACATGATTTATCCGCTGTTTTGGTATTCTGAATTAGGTGGTGTGGAAATGGTCAATGGCGAGATGATTGTTGGGGCACAAAAAATCTTTTTCGCTCAATTAGCTGATCCAAATCACCATGGTTTATTTACTGAAGGGACTCGTTTCTTTGCTGGCCGTTTTGATACCATGATGTTTGGCTTACCAGCAGCCTGTTTAGCTATGTATCACTGTGTACCGAAAAAACGTCGTGCACAAATTGGCGGCTTATTCCTAGGTGCAGCCCTCACCTCTTTCATTACTGGCATTACTGAACCGATCGAATTCATGTTCTTGTTTGTTGCACCATGGCTTTATGTGTTCCACGCATTCTTAGATGGGGTGTCTTTCTTTATTGCCGATTATTTAAATATCTCTATCGGGAATACTTTCTCTGGTGGTTTTATTGATTTCTTGCTCTTCGGTATTTTACAAGGTGATGAAAACACTCATTGGTTGCGGGTAATTTTCGTCGGTATTCCTTGGGCTCTGCTCTATTATTTCTCTTTCGTTTTCTTAATTCGCATCTTTAATGTGATGACACCAGGACGTGGTGAAGAAACCGAAGAAAATGTAGAACAAGAAACCAGTTCACTGACTGAAAATGCACATAAAATTATTGCAGCATTAGGTAGCGCTGAAAATATTGAAAACGTTGATGCGTGTATTACTCGCTTACGTGTTTCTGTTAAGGACGTGAAAGCCGTTGATAAAGCCACATTGAAAAAATTAGGCGCGATTGATGTGCTTGAAGTCGGCGGTGGTGTACAGGCTATTTTCGGTGCTAAAGCCGTACTCTATAAGAGTGAAGTGAATCAAATCTTAGGAAAAGAAGATTAATTCCTAAAAATAAAGGGCGTTTATCCCGCCCTTTTGAGTAATAAAACAAAAGTGCGGTCAAAATCAACCGCACTTTTTTATTATTTCAACAAATATGCACGTAATTGTGCAAAATCGTCATCCATTTCATCAGAAAGTAATGGCAATTTATTATGTTTATCTAACGCTTCTGGCAATGGAAGATCGAGCGAAAGAATACGCTCTACAGACTCTTTAAATTTCGCAGGATGTGCCGTACATAAGAAAATACCGGTTTCATCCGCTTTAAGTTGGTCTTTCAATACTTGATAGGCGATCGCACCGTGTGGTTCACATAAATAACCTTTTGCGTACATCGCTTTTAAGGTTTCTTCTGTTTCGCTATCGATTAACATACCAGAACCTAAATCACTTAAATTCCAGCCATTACGTTTAAATAACTCTTCGACACGAGGCCAGTTGTTCGGGCGACTGACATCCATCGCATTAGAAAGCGTCGCTACAGTCGCTTTAGGTGCCCAGTTGCCTGATTCTAAATAACGCGGCACAGTATCATTCGCATTGGTTGATGCAATAAAGCGTTTAATTGGTAAACCTAATGTTTTTGCAATTAAACCTGCCGTTAAGTTACCGAAGTTACCACTTGGTACAGAAACCACGACATTATCGCGTTTTTCTTTTGGTAATTGCGCTACCGCCTCAAAGTAATAACATACTTGAGCCAATAAACGGCTAATATTGATGGAGTTTGCTGAGTTTAAACCAATTGCTTGACGTAGTTCGGCATCATCAAACGCTTGTTTGACTAACGCTTGGCACGCATCGAAATCGCCATTAATCGCCACAGTGCGAATATTGCCACCTAAAGTACAGAATAGTTTTTCTTGTAATGGGCTGATTTTGCCTTTCGGGTATAGAATCACAACATTGATGTTTTCTAACCCATAAAACGCGTGGGCAACTGCCGCACCGGTATCACCAGATGTCGCTGTTAAAATAGTAATTTTTCCATCACCACGCACTGCAGCGAGCGCCTGCGCCATAAAACGACCACCAAAGTCTTTAAATGCTAAAGTTGGACCGTGGAATA
>CABSXY010000088.1 GCA_902481695.1 uncultured Haemophilus sp.
GTATTTAATATCTTGTTCCAACGCGCTATTGGCGTTGGTAAAAAGGTTCGGACCAATACAGGCATTGCGAATACACCTGTGTCTGTTAGTTACACGGCGGTTAACTTGGCGGAAGATAGCTTAGATAAACCACTTTCAGAAGCAACAGTCCTCATCTTAGGGGCTGGTACCATGAGTGAGTTTACAGCTACACATCTTCAAGCAAAGGGCGTAAAATCCATATTCGTATCAAATCGAACTTTTACCAAAGCGGAAGCCTTGGCGAAGAAATTTAATGGGCAAGCTATTAAGTTTAAAGGTTTTAATTGCCATGATAGCGATCCGAAAACGGGTTATGTCATTAGTCGAGAACAAGCGTTGCAAGATTTACGCTTAATGAAACAGCATAATTTTAATGCTATTCGTACAGCGCATTATCCTAATGCACCTTGGTTTACTGAATTGTGTGATGAATATGGTTTTTATGTGATTGCGGAAAGTGATATTGAATCACACGGTACGAATGCGGTTTATGTGGAGTCGCCAGAAACAAGTATTTTGTTAGGGGTAAAAACAGAGATTGATCATGAAGCAATTCGTCAAAAAACAATCGACAATTATTGCTATATGGCTCGAAGCCCTGAATTTAATCAAGCCATTTTAGACCGCACTTATGCCAATGTTGAGCGAGATAAAAATCGTCCTTCTATCGTGATTTGGTCATTAGGGAATGAAAGTGGCTACGGTGAGAACTTTGAGCAAGCTTCCGCTTGGGTGAAACAGCGCGATCCAAGTCGCTTAGTACATTATGAAAATGCGATCTTTCAACATTCAGCCCATCAAAATGACACATCCAATTTAGATTTTCATAGCGAAATGTATACCAGTACGGAAGAATTGGATGCTTATTTTGCCGATGCCCAAAATCAAAAGCCGTATCTTTTCTGTGAATATTTGCATGCGATGGGGAATTCTTGCGGAGACACAGAAGATTATTTCCAAGCGATGGAACGATATGCAGGCGCTTGTGGTGGCTTTGTGTGGGAGTGGTGCAATCATTCCCCTTATTTGCCAAATTCAAGCAAGATGGGCTATGGCGGAGATTTTAATGACATACCGAATGACGGTAATTTTTGTGCTGATGGATTGGTGACGGCAGACCGTCAAATTCAAAGCAATTTGTTGGAATACAAGAATGTGTATCGTCCAATTCGAGCTGCATTAAAAAATGGTCATGTTGAATTCAAAAATTATTTGGATTTTACGGATGCGGCAGAGGCTATTTCGATTCATTATCAAATCACCGAGGATTTTTCGGTTGTACAAGAAGGCCAAATTGAGAATTTAAAAATAGCACCAAAATCAACCGCTCTTTTGCCTTTACCATTTCCAGCAAGTAACGGTTCATTACAAATTTTGACCTTGACCTATCATCAAAAAACAGAAACAGGTTTAATTCCCCAAGGGCATTGTTTGGGATTTGATCAGATTATTTTGTCAGAGCAATCACAATTCTTCACAAATGAACTCAAATCAAATCATCACCCGATTTCTGTTTCAGAGCATGCCAATTTAATTTCAGTTAAAGCGGCAGATATTGAATACCAGTTTGATCAATATAAAGGCACAATTCAACAAATTAGAAAAGATGGCGAGCCTTGGTTAAATCAATCTACTGATTTCAATATTTGGCGAGCGCCTTTGGATAACGATAGTTTAATGAAAGCACATTGGCTTGCTGCGGGTTACGATCGTGCGACGAGTCGTGTTTATGATTACCGTTTAACCAAGCAGGAAAGTGCGGTTGAAATTACCTTTAAATTAGGATTGGTTGCCGTATCAAAAGCGCGAATTCTGACATTGAATGTGGTGTATCGTATTGAGCAAAATGGGCTACTTCGCATCAATATTCATGCTGAAAAACAACCGCACTTGCCATTCTTACCACGTTTTGGCTTGCGTTTTTTCCTTAACCAAGGATTTAATCAAGTGGAGTATGTGGGCTATGGCCCAACGGAAAGTTATCTGGATAAGCATCACGCCACGGCTTTAGGTCGTTATAAAACAACGCCAGAAAGTAATCATGTGCCTTATTTGAAACCGCAAGAAAATGGCAGTCACTATGGTTGTACTGAAGTGAAGGTGGCGAATTTGTCTGATTGCTTTACCGTGCAAAGTCATGCGCCTTTTAGTATGAATGTTTCCCCTTACTCTCAAGAAGAATTGGGTAGTAAAAAGCACCAATATGATTTGGAGAAAAGTGGCAGTATAATCTTGTGTGTGGATTATAAAATGAGTGGGGTAGGTTCTAATTCTTGTGGACCTGCGTTAAAAGCGCAATATCGTTTGAATGAGACGGAGTGGGATTGGTCGATCTCGTTACAAATTAACTAAGATTAAATAAAAAAAGTGCGGTTGAAATTAACCGCACTTTTATGTTTTTAGCAAAAATTAAGCAACAACGTTAAATTGTTCTTTCATTAATGCTTCGAAATCAGTGCAACCGCCGATTGGTTTCTCATCGATAAAGATTTGTGGCACAGTTTCCACTTCTTTACCGACAGATTTTGATAAATCTGCTTTAGAAATGCCTTCAGCGATAATATCTACATAGCGATAATCGAAATCCGCTACTTCACCTTTTAATTTTTCAGCAAGGTTTTTTGCACGTACACAATAAGGGCAGCCTGGACGACCAAAAATAACTACGAACATAAAATTTTCCTTTTATTTAAACAAAATTCCTAATGATTTTACTCTATTTCCACAAAAGCAGAAACCATTTTTCAGGATTATTGTGATTGGTGTAATATATCAACACCTCTTTGCCTAAGGATATAACTGAATGAAATTATTGATGCTTTGCCGTGAGCCTCGCCTTTATAGCTGCCAGCGTTTAAAAGAAGCAGCAGAAAGTTGCGGGCATCAAATGGATATTTTAGATCCTAATCGTTGCATTTTAAAACTCGACAAAAATCAACCGCACTTTTCTTTGTATTATCAACAAAATGCAGAAAGTGAGCCTTATTTATTGCCTGATTATGATGCGGTGTTACCACGCTTTGGGACGACAAGCACCCAAATGGGCTGTGCGGTATTGCGACATTTCCAAGGAAAAGGTGTCTATTGCCTTAATAAAGAACAGGCATTTTTAGCTGCACGCGATAAATGGCGAAGTTTGCAGATGTTATTAGAGCAAGGTATTGCAGTACCGAGTTCAGTCTTATCCGGTTGTGAAGTTGAGCCGAAACAAGCCATTAAGCAAACAACCGCTCCAATGATTATTAAAACCTTAAAAGGCTCACAAGGGATTGGTGTGATTTTAGCTGATCGACCACAAAGTGCGGTCAGTATTTTAGAAACATTAAAAGATGCGAATGTCCCCGTCTTGTTACAAGATTTTGTCGAAGAGGCAAAAGGGACAGATATTCGCTGTTTTGTGATCGGTGATAAAGTCGTCGCCACAATGCAGCGTATTGGACAAGATGGCGAGTTTCGTGCAAATTTTCATCGTGGTGGCACTGCAGAAAAAGTTAAACTCACTGAAGAGGAAAAATCCATTGCCATTCGTGCAACTAAAGCCTTAGGGCTTGCGGTAGCCGGTGTTGATTTGATTCGTTCAAAAGAAGGGTTATTGGTGCTTGAAGTGAATGCTAGCCCGGGGTTAGAAATGATTGAGAAAACCAGTGGCATTGATATTGCATTGCAGATGATCTTGTTTTTAGAACAGCAAGTGAAACAATAAAAGAAAAGGGCGAAGCATATCATGTTCGCCCTTGTTGTTTATCCTTTTGCCTCTTGTTTAAAATCGTAATTTGGTGGTAGTTCCGGCATCGTATTTTCTTCATCAAAAGGCTCGCTTGCCGGTTGATGTTGAAATTCTTTGCTATCGTGAGCCGGTTTTTCTTTACCTAATAATTGCGGTTGTAATTTGATAAAACTACTTTTATCTGAAAGCCACACATTAATAAACGCTTGTGTAAATTTTTGATCGAATTCGTGATCTAACACGGTGTCATTTAACACAAAATAGCCTTTATCCGCTAAGGCAACAAAATTTAAGATGTCGTTTGGTGAAAAATCAGGGAAGATTTCCTGCATTTTTTTGAGCCATGCCGTGGTGTCATCTTTACTTAAATTTTGTGACTCCATTTCTTTGGCTAAAGCAATGGCGAAGTTTTTTCCTTCTACTGGTTTTTCATATTTAATCGAAAACATTAACGGACGTTCATTCTTTTCGTATGAACCCGTTTCAGAATACAAGCCGACAGTGTAAACATGGAATGGCCCCCATGTGTATTCAGCATTGCCAACTGGTTGCCATTGGGCAAAAAGTGCGGTGGAAAATAAGGCTGAAATGGCAGCAATAATAAATTTCAGTTTCATAGTTTTTTTCATGTCAAAAATATTGCCGTGATTATAACAAAAAAGCCCTTTAAAAAAACAAATAAAAAGGCAGGATATACCTGCCTTTGACACCAAATTATTGGGTGAGTTTATTTTAAGCTACCCACCATATCTTCTGGACGAACCCATTTATCGAAATCTTCGGCTGAAACTAAGCCTAAGTTAATTGCTTCTTCACGCAAGGTTGTACCATTTTTGTGTGCAGTTTTCGCAATTTTCGCTGCATTTTCGTAACCGATATGGGTATTAAGTGCGGTCACTAACATCAATGAATTTTCCAATTGTTGTTTAATGCGTGGGTAGTTTGGTTGAATACCGGTTGCGCAGTGTTCATCAAATGATACGCAAGCATCACCCAATAATTGTGCAGATTGTAAGAAATTCGCCACCATGACAGGGTTAAATACGTTTAATTGGAAGTGACCTTGTGAGCCAACGAAAGAGATAGTGGTATCGTTACCGAATACTTGTGCACATACCATGGTTAATGCTTCACATTGAGTTGGGTTTACTTTACCCGGCATGATTGAAGAGCCTGGTTCATTTTCAGGAATTAAAATTTCACCGATACCAGAACGAGGACCAGACGCTAATAAACGAATGTCGTTTGCAATTTTGAATAAGCTCATCGCTAATTGTTTAATTGCACCGTGAGTTTCCACAATCGCATCGTGTGCGGCTAACGCTTCAAATTTGTTTTCCGCAGTCACGAATGGTAAGCCAGTGAATTTTGCGATGTAATCTGCCACTTTCACATCATAGCCTTTTGGTGTGTTCAAACCAGTACCCACAGCAGTACCACCAAGTGCTAATTGACTTAAGTGTGGAAGGGTATTTCTTAGTGCACGTAAACCGAAATCTAATTGTGCGGCGTATGCAGAGAATTCTTGGCCTAATGTTAATGGGGTTGCATCCATTAAGTGAGTACGGCCAATTTTTACCACATCTTTAAATTCTGCAGATTTTTTAGCGAAGGTTTTTTGTAAACGTTCTACACAAGGAATAGTGTGTTCAACCACTTTTTTGTATGCCGCAATGTGCATTGCAGTTGGGAAAGTATCATTTGAAGATTGGGATTTGTTCACATCATCATTTGGATGGATGAATGATTTTTCACCTAATTTACCACCATGTAAAACGTGAGCACGGTTAGCCACGACTTCGTTCACGTTCATGTTTGATTGTGTACCTGAACCGGTTTGCCAAATGACTAATGGGAATTGGTCGTCTAATTTTCCTGCAAGGATTTCATCACAGGCGGTTGCGATTAAATCACGTTTCTCTGCAGGTAATACACCTAAATCATAGTTTGCAAAAGCCGCGGCTTTTTTCAAATAACCGAACGCTTCAATAATTTCGTGCGGCATAGAGGCTGCCGGACCAATTTTGAAGTTGTTACGGGAACGTTCGGTTTGTGCTGCCCAGTATTTATCTGCAGGAACTTGAACTTCGCCCATAGTGTCTTTTTCAATACGAAATGCCATGTGATACTCCTATCATCAAAAATAAAAACAAATCTCGAAAATTCTAACACCTACGAGTTATGAATGGAATGTAACATAAAGGTAAAAAGTCACTTTTGTGATATAGATCATAAAAGTGCGGTAAAAAATTTTCGTGTTTTTTCTATTTGCGTTAATCACCTTGTTGATGATTTATTTTTTGCTGCTTTTTTGATAAAATCCGCCAGTTTACAAAACGATAAATGGAGAAGTCGCAATCATGGCAAAAAACGCACAATTTTATCTCTTAAATCCAGAAAAGAAGATAACAGTTGAGCAACTTGCCTGTGATCTTGCCGCTCAAGCGTGGCGTTTAGGCAAGCGAGTGTTAATCGCGTGCGAAACAGAAGAGCAAGCATTTTTAATTGATGAAGCATTATGGCAACGGGATCCGAATGAGTTTGTTCCTCATAATCTTTCAGGCGAAGCAACACAATATGCACCGCCAATTGAGATTAGTTGGAAAGGCAAACGCAATGCCCAACGTCGAGATTTGCTGATTAATTTGCAAATGGAAGTGCCGGATTTTAGTCACAGCTTTACACAATTAATTGATTTTGTACCGGTAGAAGAAACGCAGAAAGCTCAAGCACGTGAACGTTATAAAATTCTTCGCTCGCAAGGTTGGACGCTTTCTACTGAAAACACTTAATATTTTTAACTTTAAAACCTAGGAAATTAACATGAATTTAAACGCTAAACTGGCTTTAAGCCTTATTCTTGGCGCAAGCACCTTATTATCTGCTTGTGACAATAAAGAAAACACCTCAACCCAAGTTGAGAAAGCAGTAAGAATACCTGCACCAACAGAAAAAGCAGAAAGTGCGGTTGAAAAATCAAAAGAATTAGTGGCTGAAACTAAATCAGCCGAAAAAGTGGCTGAGAAAACAGAAAGCACAGAAGTTAAAGCTGACGCTAACAAAGCAGATGTAAAATCAGACGCAGTGAAAGCCGAAGTTAAAAAAGAAGCAAAAGCGGATGATGTGGCAGAAAAAGTATCAGAGAAAAAAGAGACTGTTGTCGCTCAACAAGCAACAACTCCTCAGAAACCACGTGTGGTAGTGACTGAAAAAGCACCAAAAGAAAGTGCAGAACGTAAACAGCAAAGAGCCGTATTAAATGTGTTAGAAAAACAATACGAAGAAGTTCGTTGTTCTGCCAATGCGAAAAACGTAAGCGGTGATAGTTTCTGCCGTCAAGAAGAACGCCGTTTATTCTTAGAAATTCAACGTATTAAAGATGAATTAAGAGGGATTGAGGAATAATCTCATCCTGACTAATATGAGGGCGTGATCAATTCGCCCTCAAAATAAAAAAATAGATTTTTTGTGACCGCACTTTATGAACGATATTACCTTTTATCAACGCTTCGAAGCCGATATTCTCGCCGGGCGCAAAACCATCACCATTCGAGATAAATCTGAAAGCCATTTTAAAGCAGGTGATATTTTACGTGTGGGGCGCTTTGAAGATAATCAATACTTCTGCACCATTAAAGTGTTAAGTGTGTCGTCGATCATGCTTGATAATCTCACAGAACAGCACGCAGCTCAGGAAAATATGAGTTTATCGGAATTGCGAGAAGTGATTAAAGCAATTTATTCAAGTGAAAGTGAATTTTGGGTGATAGGATTTAAGTTAGTTCAGCAGAAATAAAGTGAGCTTGGTATTATTGCTTTTACTAGTCTGACTAAACTCATAATCTATATTAATAATTTTAT
>CABSXY010000089.1 GCA_902481695.1 uncultured Haemophilus sp.
CGCTTGTTTCCATCTCGATTAGAAAAGAAATAAGAGAAAAGAAAATGACCGCACTTGTTGATTAAGTGCAGTCATTTTTTTAGGCGTTTTGAGAATGATAGCGGAAATTGAAGAAGACAAAGATGCCGAGTGCAATCATCGCTAATGCTGCGCCACTAAAGCCTATATATTCAAGACCAATGTGACGTGTTATTTGGTTACCAAATAGTGCGCCTGCACCAATACCCGCATTGAAAATACCGGAATAAATGGCGCTCGCTACGTCTGTTGCATCGGGCGCAAGTTGCAACACGCGCATTTGTAATGCCAGTCCAATACAAGAGATGCCAATACCCCAAATAAAAGCAAGGGTAAACATGGTGGCGGTATAACTTGCAGAAACAAGCATAAAGGCTAAAGAGACTGCCAATAAAATCATTGCCGTACTGATAAATTGGGTTGGACCAAAACGGTATAAGCGGTTAAAGATCACACTTGCGGTAATGCCAGAAACCCCAAATACCAACAAAATTATTGTCGCAAGATTTGGATCGAGCTCGCCGATTTGAACCATAAAGGGTTCAATATAGGTATAAGCGGTAAAGTGTGCTGAAACAATAAGTACCGTTGTAGCATAAAGTCCAATTAATAATGGACGTTTTGCCAAAATTGGCAGACTAGATAACGAGCCTGCATTTTTACTTGGTAGATTTGGCAATAAACGCATAATGAATACCATCACAACCAAAGCTAATGCGGCAATGATTGCAAAAGTAATACGCCAACCAACTAATTGACCGACTAAACGGCCTAATGGTAAGCCTAAAATAGTTGCAAGGGATGTCCCGATAGCGAGCATACCAATTGCTTGTGTTTTCTTATTCTTCGGTGCCACACGCATGACTAATGATGCTGTAATCGCCCAGAAGAGTGAATGCGCTACCGCAATACACATACGAGCAATAAGAAGAATCCAGTAATTCCACGCGATGACTGAGATAATATGACCGATGATAAAAATCACGAAAAGTTTCAGTAACAAATCTTTACGTTCCATATCACCTGTCGCAAGCATGGCGGGTAAAGACATAATCATGACAGTCCAAGCATAAACGGTCATCATTAAACCTACATCGGAGCTTTGCATATCAAAACTTTGTCCGATGTCAGTGAGTAACGCAACTGGCACAAATTCCGTGGTATTAAAAATAAAAGCGGCGCAAGCCATGATAACTACGCGCCAAAATTGAGTTTTTTCTGCTTTTTGGTAAAACGACATTATTTTAATTTCTCTTTAATTAATTCCTTAAGTTGATGACGGAAATTTTTATCAATATTTAACTTGTATTGTGGTGCATAGCAGCTATCGAAAAAGCGAATAGGCAATGCCAGTTTTTTGTATTTTTCGTCAGTTGATCTTAAAGTTAAATTGACGTCGCATTGTACATTATCTAAGTCAATGGCTCCAGAGCCTTCACCTAAAAGTGCGGTTGTTTTTAAGTTTATTTTATCGACTTTGAGTAAATGATTTTCGAATGAAAGGCTTGATTCAAAACGCTCATAAGGCGTGTTCATATTTCTACTTGCAGTTAAATCACTATTGTAATTAATCGGTAAATACTGTGCTGCCATATCCAGTAGGTTCAGACCTAAAAGCTCACCATCACGTGCATTAAAATCAAATTTCCCTTGAGCTAATTCTGAATTTGCAAAAGCTAATTGAACATTAAAATCACTTGTGCCCGTCATGGTTTGAGGAAAATTAAGTAACGCTAACAACTGTGTTAACGGAAAATTTTTACCAGAAAAATTGACCGCACTTTTTTGCAGATAGCTACTAAATTTGAGTACGGCAAGACAATTCGTGGTGCATGTTGGTCGAATGTAACCAATGGCAAGTTTCTGTGGTTTTGTTAAATCAGCATGAATTTCAATATAGCCTAGATCTTGCTGATTGAATTGAACATGATCAAATTGAATAAGAGATTCACTTTCCCGACGGAGGGTAACATGACCTTTGAGAAAACGAAAATCAAAGATTCTATTACTGCCATAAAGTGGTTTTGCTAGTTCGACAGTAATGAGAGTTGTTGTGCTAAATGGAATATCATCACTAGTAATATAATTAAGTGAGAAATCGTCGAAATGCACTTGAACATTTGCTGAGTTTTGTGCCTTTGGGGATAACTTGATATTTTGAGCAACTAATTCTTGTAGTTGAGCATTACCCAAAACTAATGATAGCATAGAAAATTTTCCAGTTATTTTTTCAATACTTATTTGATTATGTTGAACGTTGTCAAAGGAAATATACGGCTTAGGGAAAATGCCCACATTAAACTCTTGGAAGGTAGTTTCATACTGAGCTAGCGTGGTAGTAATAACTGTTTCTAGTTTTTGAATTCGTGCATAAAAAAAAGCAAAGATCGCAAACAGCACGATCAACAGGCTAATTGCGATCTTTTTCATAGATTAATCCTCATTAATTCGGCTCGCTACCGCATTTTGTTGATGTTTGTATTTCGCATCTTTCCGGCTGATATACGGGCGTGCAGCAGGGCCACTTAACACTTCAAAACTTAAAGCACCAATTACCATATTAGGACGTAATGCTAAAGGTAATTTGCCGGAGTTGTAGAATTCCAACACAATTTTGCCTTCCCAACCTGGATCGATACGATGTGCGGTTACATGTACCATTAAACCTAAACGAGCAAGTGAAGAGCGACCATCTAACCAACCGATAATATTGGCAGGGAGTTTCACTGACTCCAATGTGGTTGCTAACGCCAACATACCAGGGTGTAAGAAGAAGGCTTCATCATCACCGATAATAATTTCGTCACTCATCACTGATTCAAGTTGAGCAGAGACTTCTTCTTTCGGTCCACTTAAATCAATATAAGGCGCGGAATGTTCACGAAATACGCGAAATGAATTGCCTAAACGCACATCAATGGTCGCACCATTGATTTTGTCATTTTCAGGACGAGGCGTTAAAGAAATAATGCCATCATCTAGATAGCGTTCGATATCGGTATCGCAAAGACGCATGATTTTTCCTATTTTTGGTTTAACAAATGAAGAATTTGAGCTTTTAACATATTGATCGCAATACGGTTTTTACCACCACGAGGAATCACGATATCCGCATATTGTTTTGATGGTTCGATAAATTGCATGAACATTGGGCGCACAGTTGCACGGTATTGCTCAATCACAGATTGTAGTGAACGACCACGTTCTTCCATATCACGTTGTAAACGACGGATAAAACAAATGTCTAATGGTGTATCCACGAAGACTGAAATATCGGCTAATTGGCGAACTCGCTCATCGGTGAGCAATAAGATCCCTTCTAAAATAACAATTTTCTTTGGCGTAAAGTGTTTGGTTTCGCCTGTTCTGGTATGCTCAACATAACTGTAGACAGGAACATCCACCGCAGTGCCGTTTTTTAAGTCTTTTAAGTGTTGAATAAGTAAATCTCTGTCCATTGAATTCGGGTGGTCATAGTTCATTTTCACACGTTCGCTCATTTCCAAATGACTTTGATCTTTGTAGTAGCTATCTTCTGCAATGATGCCAATTTCTTGGCAACCTAATTCATTACAAAGTTCTTTGTGAACGGTAGATGCAATGGAGCTTTTCCCTGAAGCGGATGCCCCCGTGATAGCAATGATGATACAAGATGAGTTTGACATAAAACGTCCTCAAAAAACGGAAGGTAAAAATTAGTGGGATTATAAAGAAAAATCAGTTTAAATTCACCTTTCTTTTTTATTTAAATTTTTTAAATTTGTGAAGTAGTTCACGGAATTTTTTTTCGTTTGCGCTTACGATGTGCTCGTTTTTATTATTTCATCAGTGTTATTTATGAGGAGTGTACGATGAAAATGAATAAAATTTCTCTCTCCATTTCAACCGCACTTTTAGCTGCAGGCTTCATGACATCATCAGCCGTTAATGCTCAAGGGCGTTTAGTGGTGTATTGTAGTGCGACCAATATTCTTTGTGAAACGACAACGAAAGCCTTTGGCGAAAAATATGATGTGAAAACTTCATTTATTCGCAACGGTTCAGGCAGTACTTTTGCAAAAGTTGAAGCAGAAAAAAATAATCCACAAGCAGACGTTTGGTTTGGTGGAACATTCGACCCTCAAGCACAAGCGGCAGAATTAGGTTTAATCGAACCTTATAAATCTAAACACATTGATGAAATTGTTGAGCGTTTCCGTGATCCAGCAAAAACCAAAGGACATTATGTCTCTGCGATTTACATGGGGATCTTAGGTTTTGGTGTGAATACCGAGCGTTTAGCAAAATTAGGCATTAAAGAAGTACCAAAATGCTGGAAAGATTTAACCGATCCTCGCTTAAAAGGCGAAGTGCAAATTGCTGACCCACAAAGTGCAGGTACAGCTTACACCGCATTGGCAACTTTCGTTCAACTTTGGGGTGAAGAAAAAGCCTTTGATTTCTTAAAAGCATTACATCCAAACGTATCTCAATACACCAAATCAGGTGTAACCCCATCTCGTAATGCAGCACGTGGTGAAACCGCGGTAGGTATCGGCTTCTTACACGATTATGCACTTGAAAAACGTCAAGGTGCGCCATTGGAATTAGTCGTACCTTGTGAAGGTACCGGCTATGAGTTAGGTGGCGTAAGTATCTTAAAAGGTGCGCGTAATATCGATAACGCAAAATTATTTGTGGATTGGGCATTATCTAAAGAAGGTCAAGAGTTAGCGTGGAAACAAGGTGACTCTTTACAAATCTTAACCAACACCACAGCGGAACAATCGCCAACTGCGTTTGATCCAAACAAACTTAACCTGATCAATTATGACTTTGAAAAATACGGTGCAACTGAACAACGCAAAGCCTTAATTGAAAAATGGGTTCAAGACGTTAAATTAGCGAAATAGTGTTTAAAGTGCGGTTGAAAAACATGAGATTTTTTGACCGCACTTTTACCATTTTAGCCCCACTAGCTAGGTTTTTACGTGGGTTTCTACGATGAGCGTATTAGCTCATCTTATTTTATAAACACAGGAGTGGACCAATGAAAATGTCTAACGTTGCTTTAGCACTTTCTGGTGTTGTATTTGGTGGCGTGTTGCTAAGCTCTCACGCATCTGCTGCAGAAGGTCGTTTAGTGGTTTATTGTAGTGCACAAAATACGATGTGCGAGCAAGAAACCATGGCTTTTGAGAAAAAATATGGTATCAAAACCAGTTTTATCCGTGGTGGCACAGGCACAATTTTAGCCAAAATTGATGCTGAAAAAGCTAACCCTCAAGGGGATGTATGGTATGGCGGTACGCTTGATCCGCATTCTCAAGCAGGTGAAATGGGCTTGCTTGAAGCGTATAAGTCACCAAATCTCGCACAAATTCCTGAGCAGTTTAGAGATCCTGCCAAAATTAAAGGCAACTATTCTTCCGCGATTTATCTCGGTGTATTAGGCTTCGGGATTAACCCAGAACGTTTGAAAAAGCTTAATTTACCGACACCAAAATGTTGGAAAGATCTAGCTGATCCTGCGTACCACAATGAGATCCAAGCAGCCGATCCACAAAGTTCTGGAACAGGTTATACACAATTAGCGACCTATATCCAACTTTGGGGTGAGGATGAAGCATTCAAATATCTCAAAGAACTCAATAAAAACGTTTCCCAATATACCAAATCCGGTAACACAGCGACCCGTAATACAGCACGTGGTGAAACGGCAATCGGAATTGGTTTTTTACATGAATATTCTTTAGAGAAAGCAAAAGGTGCGCCAGTAGAATTAGTTGTACCTTGTGAAGGTACCGGTTATGAAATTGGTGGCGTGAGTATTATTAAAGGTGCAAGAAACCTTGAAAATGCGAAATTATTTGTGGATTGGGCGTTATCAAAAGAAGCGCAAGAGTTAACCTGGAAAAAAGGGGAAGCGTATTCTATTTTAACCAATAGCACCGCTGAGCAATCGCCTTATGCGCTCGATTTTAAATCCATCAATTTAATTAATTATGATTTTGACAAATACGGCTCAAGTGATTTACGTAAACGTTTGATCACAAAATGGGTTGATGATGTTAAATTAGCAAAATAATGATGTATACATAGCGAAATAATAGCTATTATATTATTTCGCTTTTTTCTTTTATGCGAGGTTGTATGAACGCAAATAAACTTCCTATTATCCAATCGGCCAACTTTTGGATAATTCTTGCAGTGATTGCATTTCTTCTTCTGCCTTCCCATGCTTTAGATTATGGTTTGTTTGAAAGCACAAGCGATGAATACCTAGGTGCAATGGGGTGGTCTTCATTAAATATTACGGCATTATGGTTTTTACCGGTTATTTTATACGGATTGATGCCGCTTCTTAAATTACCGAAGGATACACAAGCGAAAGCAGAGCTGTATCTTATTGCAGCAGCGACATTATTTATCTTTGTCAGTGCAACAATTTATAAAGTCAGCATGGGTTATTCGGTGATTGTATTAATCGCGAGTTTAACCGCATTGGCGACGTTTTCTTTCGCTAAATTGAAAGTGATGCAAGGGGATAAATTTATTATCGCCTCTTTACTTTGCATTATCTTATTAATTTTCTTCTTCATCGTTTATCCAACATTGGCAATCTTTGTCTCCATGTTCTATGATGGTGATACTTTTGCACCACAACAAGTGATGAGAATCTTAACTCAAAGCTATATTGTACGTGTTATTAGTAACTCGTTATTCTTATCTGGCTTTGTAGGTATCGTATCAACGATTTTCGGTTTGGCATTTGCGCTTTATACTACCCGTATTGCTCGTAGAACGGCATTCATTGGTAAAATTTTCTCTATTTTACCTATCGTAACTCCACCATTTGTTGTGGGTTTAGGGGTAACATTAATGCTTGGTCGTTCTGGTTATGTGACTGAGTTCTTAGCTTCAACATTTGGATTTGAGAACCACAACTGGTTATACGGCTTTAACGGGATTGCCATTGCACAGATTCTGGCTTTTGCACCGATTTCATTCATGATTTTAGATGGGGCATTAAAATCGGTTCACCCATCAATTGAAGAAGCCTCTTACACCTTGCGTGCAAATCGTTACCAAACATTCTTCAATATTATTTTCCCATTACTACGTCCGGCATTGGCAAACTCATTCTTAATCGTGTTTATCCAATCCTTAGCGGACTTTAGTAACCCGTTAGTATTGGGCGGTAGCTTTGACGTCATTGCGACACAAATCTACTTCTATATCGCAGGCTCACAATTAGATTATGCTTCAGCAAGTACCTTAGGTTCGATGCTTTTAATCTTCTCATTAGCTGTATTTATCATCCAATATATTTGGATTGGTAACCGCTCTTATGTAACTGTTTCAGGCAAATCCTATCGTGGTGACGTGCAAGATTTACCAACCGGCTTGAAATATACCATCATCGGCATGCTTGGTTTCTGGGTGCTCTTTAACTTAGCGTTATACGGCAGTATTTTCTACGGTAGTTTCACTGTAAACTGGGGTGTGGATTACACCTTAACCTTGAGAAACTATGCGATGTTATTCGGCCAAGGTTTAAGCGATGGGGCATGGCCATCATTGATTAATACCTTAATTTA
>CABSXY010000090.1 GCA_902481695.1 uncultured Haemophilus sp.
GTCAAAACATTTCCCTTTCCGCGCATTGACAACCAAACGAACGGCAAAACCCATTTGTTCATTTAAGCCTAAAGCTAAGCCACTCACATTAGAACAGACCATTATCGTTTTATTTAACAAACCGTTTGATGTACTGACACAATTCACCGATGAAAACGGCCGAGCGACATTAAAAGATTTTATTAATATTCCCAATGTGTATGCGGCAGGGCGATTGGATCGTGATAGCGAAGGGTTACTGATTTTAACGAATAATGGTGAAGTGCAACATCGTTTGGCGGATCCTAAGTTTAAAACAGAAAAAACGTATTTTGTGCAAGTGGAAGGTATTCCTGAAGAAACGGACTTAGACAAACTCCGCAAAGGCGTTGAATTGAAAGATGGAATGACCAAGCCCGCAAAAGTGCGGTTGATTTCAGAACCAGATTTTCTTTGGCCTCGCAATCCACCTATTCGTGAACGTCAAAGCATTCCAACGAGCTGGTTGGAAATCAAAATTAGTGAAGGGCGTAATCGACAAGTGCGTCGAATGACCGCACATATCGGCTTTCCGACATTACGACTCATTCGTTATCAAATGAGCCATTTAACGCTTGATGGATTAGGTAATGGCGAATATCGCCGTTTAAATGAAGAAGAAATGCGTGCGCTATTCAAACAACTTCATTTAAATAACGCACGTTAAGATTAGAAACGTTGAGCAGGTTGTGCGTTTTCAACTTGCACGAAGAAACCTTTATCATTCAAGATAATGCTGTAATCGGTAACATATTTAACGCCGTTGGTTTCCACTATCGCGTTACAACTGCGAATGCCTTGTTGTGGATAAGATTGCGTTTCACGGGCTTGCGAGATTTGTTTCACTGTCATTTGGGTGTTAGTCGCAGCACCTTGTTTTTTGAAGGCATCAGATAATACCGCAAAAACTTTTGAATCACTACATCTTGGCACAACGACGGATTTTGTCACCATACTCGCTGTTTTTTGTGCGACAGCATCTACTTTCTTTTCAGTTACTTTTTCAACAGCTTTTGGTTCTGCTTTCTTCACTTCGGTTTTAACTGCGGGTGTTTTTTTAGCAATTACTTTTTCAGGTTTAGCTGATTCTTTAACTGCACTTTGTTTGCTTTTCACTACCGTCTTTTTGTCTTTTACTGCCGTTTGCTTAGTTTTTTCTACTGACTGTTTGCCTTTCGTTTTTGTCGGCTCTGCTTTAGCGGCTTTATTTGTCGTTTTATTTTTTATTTTTTCTTTTTTCGTTACCGCTTTTTTCGCTTCCACAATTTTAGCGGGCTTTTTCGCTTCTGCTTTTTTGACATCCGCTTTCTTTTTAGCTGTTTTAGCTACGGCTTTAGGTGTGGTTGCTTTCTTGGCTTCCACTTTTTTAACAGCCGTTTTCAATGACTTAGTTTGAGTTGATTTTGCCGTATGATTTGGCGATGCAGCAAAGGCCAAAACAGGTAACAAAGCAAAAATCACCGCGAGTAATTTTTTCATCTGTTATTCTCCTTAAACAAAAAGTGCGGTCAACATTAACCGCACTTTGAAATCATTTATAAATTAAAGATAGTAGTGTTCTACGTAGTTTAATTTATCGTCAAGTTTTAACACTAACGGTTGACCTGTTGGGATTTCAAAATCCATGATTTCCGCATCAGAAATACCGATGATGTGTTTTGCTAATGCACGAAGTGAATTACCGTGCGCTACCACTAAAACACGTTTACCAGAAAGCATTGCTGGTGCAATTTGATCTTCCCAGAAAGGTAATGCGCGTTCTAAGGTTAATTTTAAGTTTTCTGCGTTTGGTATAACATCAGACGGAATGTTTGCATAACGACGGTCATTATGTGCAGAATTTGGATCTTTCGGATCTAAATCTGGAGGAGAAATATCGTAAGAACGACGCCAGATATGAACTTGCTCATCACCGTATTTTTCTGCTGTTTCTTTTTTATCTAAGCCTTGTAATGCACCATAGTGACGCTCATTTAAACGCCAGTTTTTCACTTGAGGAATCCATAATTGGTGAGATTCTTCTAACACGATGTTACAAGTTTTGATTGCACGAGTTAAAACAGAGGTGAAGGCGATATCAAATTCATAGCCTTTCTCTAACAATTTTTTACCCGCTGCTTTTGCTTCTTCTACACCGCGCTCGGTTAAATTCACATCACGCCAACCGGTGAATAAATTTTTTGCGTTCCACTCACTGAAACCGTGACGAATGAATACTAATTCCATAAGGATCTCCTAAGTATTAATAAAAAATGATGGCTCTGTTATAGCAAAAAATCGGTATGTTTAAAAGTAAAAAGGCGGCATTTACTGATCTTTCGCAAAAAATCACCTGTAAACTTTTAGCCACTCAAAAATAATGCTAGTATTTAAACTTTATTCGTCCTTTAATTTCTCTCAAGTTTAGATGTATGCAGCAAAGCAATCGTAGAAAAAAAATCTTATCAAAACTGACCGCACTTTTGGCTTGCGGTCTGCTTGGCTTTTCATCTTTCGCGCAAGGCAACGATCTCAATCAAATTCAAAAACAAATTAAACAACAAGAATCGAAGATCGCCGAGCAAAAACGTGCACAAGCTAAACTCCAAGCCAGTCTTAAAGACCAAGAAAGCAAAATTAATAGCGTTGTCGGTGAATTACGTGAAACAGAATTAAGCTTAAAAGAAATCCGCAAGCAAATGGCAGAAACGGAAAAGCAAATCAAGCAATTAGAAAAGCAAGAGCGCGTGCAAAAAGCGAAGCTCGCGCAGCAAGTAGATGCTATTTATCGTTCAGGCATAAATCCTTCTACCTTGGAAAGAATGCTTTCGGAAGATGCCAAAAAAGCGGAACGCATGAAAGTGTATTATCAGCACTTAAACCAAGTTCGCATTGATATGATTAACAATCTGAAAGCGACACAAGAGAATTTAGCGAAACAACGCGAAGCGATTTCAGGGCAACAAAAAAACCATCGCGAGCAACTTTCTACGCAAAAGAAACAACAGCAAGAATTACAAAAAGCACAACAAGAACGTCAATCTACGTTAAATGAACTCAATAAAAACTTAACGAAAGATCAGAATAAATTGGAAACGTTGAAAGCGAACGAAAATGCCCTTCGCCAAGAAATTCAACGTGCTGAACAAGCCGCTCGCCAACAAGAACAACGTGAGCGTGAAGCCCTTGCTCAGAAAAAACAAGAGGAAGAAAAACGAACCTCAAAACCTTATCAACCAACCGATCAAGAACGTAAGTTGATTAACAGTACCAGTGGTTTAGGTACGGCTGCGCATCAATACAGTCGTCCCGTTTCCGGTCCGACATTGCATTCCTTTGGTTCAATCCAAGCGGGAGAAGTGCGTTGGAAAGGTATGGTTATCGGCGCACCAACGGGTACCGCGGTAAAAGCTATTGCAAGTGGTCGTGTCATTCTAGCGGGTCATCTTAATGGCTATGGTTATATGGTGATTGTGAAACACGGCGACAGCGACTTGAGCTTATATGGTTTCAACCAAGCGGTATTTGTGAAACCGGGTCAGCTGGTGTCTGCGGGACAAACCATTGCACAAGTGGGTAATACGGGTGAACTCTCTAAACCAGCGCTTTACTTTGGTATCAGCCGTAAAGGGGTGCCTGTAAATCCAGCTGGGTGGATTAAATAATGGCGGCATTCTTTCAAAGTGCGGTCAAAAATACGATCATTTTTTCAACCGCACTTTTCTCTGCGTTTACTTCTGCACAAGGCAAACTGGCTATTGTAATTGATGACATTGGCTATCATCCGAAAGAAGATGCCGAGGTTTTATCCATGCCTAAAGAAGTCTCCGTTGCGATTATTCCTGCCGCGCCCTACGCCAAAATTCGCAATCAACAAGCGAAAGCGCAAAATCACGATATTCTTATTCATATGCCGATGCAGCCGGTCAGCAATATTAAAATTGAGGAAGGTGGTTTGACTTTAGGCTTATCCGAAGCGCAAGTGAATGAGCGAGTAAAAAAAGCTAAATCTATTGTGCCAAATGCTATCGGAATGAATAATCATATGGGCAGTGCAGCCACAGCCGATGCCACATTAATGACTTATTTAATGACCGCACTTCGCGAGCAACATTTATTCTTTCTAGATAGCCGTACTATCGGAAAATCAGTTGCGGGAAAAATAGCAAAAGAACAAGGTGTGCGTGTATTAGATCGCCATATCTTTTTAGATGACAGTGATAATTTAGTAGATGTGCAACGCCAATTTCAGAACGCCATTCAATATGCACGTAAACATGGCACGGCTATTGCGATTGGACACCCTCGCCCAAATACCATAGCCGTATTGAAATCGGGAATAAAAAATTTACCCGATGATATTCAATTGGTGGGTATGGGAAGCTTATGGCGAAATGAAAAAATCTTGCCACCTAAACCATTTATCTTAATTTTTAATGATATTCCTGCGCCAACTTCAGTCGCACCGTTTGAGCCAATCCCTTTATTACGGGGCGTGCCAAGATAACAAAAAGAGCGGTTAAAAAACCGCTCTTTTTTATCGTTTTAATCTTACCTATCGACCATTTCGTTCAAAGAACAAGACGGTTGCTGCAACACGTGAATGCACGTTAAGTTTACGAAGTAAATTACGAATATGCACTTTAACCGTTTCTTCAGAAATAAAAAGCTGACCCGCAATTTGTTTATTCGATAAACCAGTCGCGATTAAACGTAATACATCCATTTCACGATCAGTGAGTGAATCCATTGGATCAACGATATGTTTGCGTTCTAAAAGAAGATTTTTAATCGAATCACTTAAAATCACTTCACCTTGTGCAATACGTTTAATTTGCTCAAGTAGCACATCTGGCTCAGTATCTTTCAATAAATAGCCATCAGCACCTGCATCGATGAGAGTGAAAATATCATTTTTCGCATCAGACACGGTTAAGATCAAAATTCGTGCATCAACACCTTCTGCACGCAGACCTTTAAGGGTATCCAAACCAGAAAGACCTTTCATATTAAGATCTAAAATGATTAAATCGGGTGATTCGTGAATCGCAACGGAAATGCCTTCTGTACCGCTTCCTACATCTGCGACAACTTCAAAATTCTCTTCTAATTCAACTAATTGTTTGATACCACGACGCATTAATGGATGGTCGTCGATAATTAATACTTTTAACTTTTCTTGCATAATATTCTCCAAGAGATAAGCGGACACTATTCTATTGCCTGAAGGCAAAACATCCACTGCCTTAGATTACTTCTCAATAGATTTTAGACCGAGGGATTCTATCGGGATTTTGCCTATCTTCCAATGCATATTTGCAGATAAACTTGATTTATCTCAAACAATGCTTGTTTTGATGTCGCTATTCGCAAGTCCTTTTGCTTTTAAATTTGAACGGCATAATACGCATGCCACTTTCAGTCGAGTGCAATTGATAAAATTGCGGATAATTAAAATTCCGTTGCACCATTTTATACGGATTTTCACAATCATTTGAGCCAAGCGATTGATAAATACGATTTATTTCGCGTACTTTATCATCTTTCGAACCTTCACATTGACGATAAATTTCGAGACGGTTCTTCTCATCTAACAAATAGACGTTAAAGCTATTATCGGCATTATCTTCAAAGAAGAATTGTAAAAAACCTTCACTGGCAAATAAATCAATTTCAGGCGGGTATCGACGGGCTTCAGGAATAATTTCTTTTTCTTCCAACTGAGTCGGTAAAACGTCCTCAAAATTAACCGCACTTTCTTTTCCGCCTTCAATAGGTTGCAAACTGATCCCTTTTTCCTCAAAAAAGAATTGCCAGTTTTTTCCTGCTACACGTAAACGAGAATGGGTTGTTGGACGACTATCTCCCAATTGAATACTAATACAACGATTGACTAACGCACTCACTAAGTTTCGCAACGTACGATTGTAGTGTTTACTGTAACAGAAAACCTGTACAGAACGCGGCTGATTTACACCCTGATCAATTTTATTAGAAAGCACTTTTAAGGCAAGCAAAATCGCATTCTGCCCTTCAAAGTGTAAGGTTCGAATTTCATTCCATACGTTACGGTAAGTGAAATCAATGCTTCCGACCAAACTCTGTTCTAACTGACCAAAACTGAATAAATCACTTGGTGAAATATTGGATTTAAGTTCTTCCACTTGTGCAGTTGGGTCATTTACTAAGTTCACAGCGATAAATAGATCACGGATTTCACATTGGGACGAAAGCGCCTCATTTGTAGGCGCTTGGCCATTGGTATGCGGGAAAAATAACCGTAAATCGGCAACAAAATTACGCAAAGTGAGTTGGTCGATATTTTGACTAATTAGATGTAAACACGTTTCAGCGGTCAGCAAGCGATTAAAATAAGCCCATGCAACAACTTTATTTAAACTTTCCCCATATTCAATCACGCGTTCTTTCGAAAACATAATATGATTTGGTGGCTGATTCACCAGATACCACCCATCCTTAAAATTCTTATTACCGTGAACTTCGATAAATGTGAGATGATCTTCCGCTAAATTATGCGAAATCTGTGGATTCAGTAGCGTAATTTTACCTGGTAGCTCTTCAAATGCAGTATAAAGTTTGCGAGACAACACCGTAATATCTTGAGGAATCACGCTAGAATTAATTTTGTGTTTGCGTGCAAAATCCACCAGATTTCGATAACTCATCATCAAGAAATTCACTAAATTAGTGTGACTTTCTTTCACCCGTTTGATTTTCCAATTTGGACGTTGATCCAATTCTTCAATTCGCTCTTTTGACCAGCCCCATTCTTGCGCCATCATCTTCATATAAGAAATACGCCAGTTGGATGCGTGGTATAAGGCAAAGTCTTCTGTGGCTTTCACATAAAAACAAGAACGGACAAAATCAAGACGCTTAAATTCTGAATGTGCGGTCAAATATTGACTAATTCTCTCTAGAATCGCGATATAAGGATCAAAATGATGTGCAGCAGTACTGCGACCGGACAGTAAATCTTCTTTAAATTGACGAGCAATTAAATGGGCATTTGGGTATTCTTGGGCATAGGTTTCCAATAATAAGATTTTCATCACCGATTTATACGGTGAATCAATACCTTTATAAAGTTGCCATAAACTCGCACCGAAATATTCGCTCGCAGAGAATTGCCCCAATCCACCAAAATCCACCCAATCATTTGGATCAAGTTCACCAGCTTCCACTAAACGCGAAACTTCGGCTTCATATTGTTTTTCATCTTCCACCCACAAGTGGAGCCACAATAATGGCTTGCCCGAAAGGCGTACAGCAGAACGATAAAACTCTTCCAACAGCAACATATATTGAGCAGAACCGCTATTTTCTTTGGTTAATGGATCGGAATAACGCTCATTACGGAAGCGTTTTTGCGTCATCAAATAAAAATGCATTTCCACATGAAATGTGGACGCCCATAGGCTGATTTTCTTCGTTTTTTCTGCCAAACGTTGCTGATCTTGTTCAGATAAATCATCTTGATGGCAGATCCAAATATCCAAATCCGAAGCTGAAGTTTGGCTAATGGAGCC
>CABSXY010000091.1 GCA_902481695.1 uncultured Haemophilus sp.
AAATACACCTAGACCGCCATTTTTTAGTTCAACCCATTCAAATGGCACATTTGGATATTGCTCAATAAGGCTCACCATGCTGTTGCCCACTTCACAAACGAGCATGCCATTTGGCGTTAAATAATCCGGTGCTTGTTTTAAAATTTGTTTTGTAATTTCTAAACCATCAACACCGGAACCTAAGGCTAATTCAGGCTCATAATGGAATTCTTCCGGCATATCTGCCAAATCTTCTTCATCCACATAAGGCGGATTGGTGACGATTAAATCATATTGTTGACCGAAGAGATTTTGGAATAAATCTGATTGAATCGGGAAAACACGGTGTTCTAATTGGTGGCGAGCAATATTGATCTCTGCCACATTTAACGCATCCACAGAAAGATCGACCGCATCTACCTCAGCTTCAGGAAAGGCTTCAGCTGTCGCGATTGCGATACAACCACTGCCAGTACAAAGATCTAAAATACGTTTTGGTTCAGATTTTAAAAGCGGAGCAAATTTATCTTGGATTAATGCACTAATTGGCGAGCGAGGAATAATCGTACGCTCATCCACATAAAACTCTAATCCGCAGAACCACGCACTATTCGTTAAATAAGCGACTGGCACACGTTGTTCAATACGACTTAAAACTAATTGTACTAAAGTCTCTTTTTCTGAATGAGTAAGTTTACTGTTAAATAAATCTTGTGGTAAATCGAGCGGTAATTGAAGCCCCGCAAGCACTAATTGAAGGCTTTCATCCCACGCATTGTCATGGCCTTGCCCGTAGTAAATATCAGAACGGTTAAATGTGCTGTATGTCCAGCGTAAAAAATCTTGAATAGTTGTTAATTCACTTGCCACGTTATCTTCTAAAATTATTGCAACAAGTTCTTGATTGTGTAAGGTTTCCATTTTCTGCCTCAATAAAAAATTTGGCTAGTTATACCATAGAATAGATGTGCTATCATTAAGCAAAATAACAAATTGAGAAAAATAATGACAGAACCAGATGATTTTGATCTTTTTCGGGCGGAAACAAAAGGGATTAAACCCATCAAGCAAGATACCTTTGTGGCACCTCGTCAAAAGAGCGGTCAAAAAAAATCCCATTTACGTGATATTCGAGAAAAAGAAGATACGCTTTTCTATTTTTCCGATGAATATGAACCCTTGCTAAATGAACATGATGGTGTCATCAAATATTTACGCGAAGGGGAAGATAGCCATTTATTGAAGCAACTTCGTCGTGGCGATTTTTCACCTGAATTATTTTTGGATTTACATGGTTTAACCCGTGAACAAGCCAAAATGGAATTGGCAGCACTGTTGTTAGCTTGTGAAGATGAGCATGTTTATTGCGCGAGCATCATGACCGGCTACGGCACGTTTACGTTGAAAAAACAAATTCCACGTTGGTTAGTTCAGCACCCTAAAGTCCGAGCGTTACACCAAGCTCCCAAAGAATGGGGCGGAGAAGCGGCGATACTCATTTTAGTGGATGTATAAAGAAAAAGTGCGGTCGAAATTGACCGCAGTTTTTTTACATTTTTTCGATTGTCTTAATGCCTAATAACTCTAGACCTTGTTTTAAGGTTTTCTCTGTAAGAGAAGCGAGTTTTAAACGGCTTAATTTTACGTTTTCATCTTCTGCATTTAAGATTGGGCAGTGTTCATAGAATGAGGAGAACACACCTGCCAATTCATATAAATAAGCACAGAGGACATGTGGAGTGCCTTCTTTGCCCACCGTTTGAACCGCTTCTTCAAATTGAAGCAATTTGATCGCTAATGCACGTTCTTTTTCATCAGAAAGCTGAATTTTCGCTTCTGCAAGTGCGGTTGGATTTACATCTGCTTTATTGAAGATAGAACGAATACGCGTGTAAGCATATTGCATATAAGGCGCGGTATTACCTTCAAAGCTAAGCATATTGTCCCAATCGAATACATAGTCAGTCGTGCGGTTTTTAGAAAGATCCGCATATTTCACCGAACCGATACCCACCGCTTCAATAACCGCTGCTTTTTCATCGTCAGATAAATTGGTATTTTTCTCGTTGATTAATACAGTTGCACGTTCAATCGCTTCATCTAATAAATCTGCTAATTTTACGGTGCCGCCAGTACGAGTTTTGAATGGTTTACCATCTTTACCCAACATCATACCGAAGTTTTTATGTTCAAGTGAGAAGCTGTCTGGCACATAACCTGCTTTACGCGTAATTAACCAAGCTTGTTGCATGTGTTGGCTTTGACGTGTATCAGAGAACACTAATGCACGATCCGCTTTTAAGGTTTCATAACGATATTTAGCCGCTGCAATATCGGTAGTGGTATAAAGGAAACCACCATCTTTCTTCTGAACGATAACGCCCATCGGTTCGCCTTCTTTATTCTTGAATTCATCAAGATAAACCACTAATGCACCTTCATCTTCAACCGCTAAACCTTGTTTTTTCAGATCTTCAACGATAGCAGGTAACATCGGGTTATAAAGACTTTCACCCATCACATCTTTTTCGGTCAATGTGACATTCAAACGATCGTAGTTACGTTGGTTTTGTTGCATGGTGATATCAACTAATTTTTTCCACATCGTGCGGCAATATTTATCTCCACCTTGTAATTTCACCACATAGTTACGGGCTTTTTCAGCGAAAGCTTCATCTTCATCATAATGTTTTTTCGCTTCGCGATAGAATGCTTCAAGATCTTGAAGTTCCATTTCGCTCGCATGTTCATTTTCCATTTTTTCAAGATAAGCAATGAGCATACCAAATTGCGTACCCCAGTCACCCACGTGATTCGCACGAATAACGTTGTGACCTAAAAATTCAAGGGTACGAACAACGGCATCACCGATAATGGTAGAACGTAAGTGACCTACGTGCATTTCTTTCGCAACGTTTGGTGAAGAATAATCAATCACGATAGTTTGTTTTTCATTTGCGCTGACACCAAGATTTTGATCTTTTAATGCGGCAGAAACGTTATTCGCTAACCAAGTTGGATTTAAGAAAATATTAATAAAACCTGGACCAGCAATTTCAGTTTTTTCAGCAACATCAGAAAGATCAGCATTATCTAAAACTTTTTGTGCAAATTCACGTGGATTTAATCCTAGTTTTTTAGCAGCAGCCATGATACCGTTTGCTTGGTAGTCGCCAAATTGTGGTTTACCTGATTGGCGAATAAGCGCATCACATTGTTCATCTGCGCCAGCAGCAATCATCGCTTGTTTAATTTTATCGGATAAAATAGATTGAATATTCACGGTTTTTCCTAATCTTGAAATTGAATAATGAAAATAATCGGCTATGATACCGTTGTTTATAGATTTCTCAAAGTAAGAGCAGGAGAAAATGTCAAATTTAATGGAAAAATCGACCGCACTTTATCAGGAGTTGCCTTTATTTCAGGAAAAAATTCAGCAATTAGCTGTCGTCATGAAAGTGAATTTAGCGGATTATCAAATTGATCATTTAGCTTTAAGAGCAAATAGTGAAGAAAAAGCAAAAAATTGGCTGACAGAGTTATTAAAGTGCGGTAAAATTTTAAGCGATAATATCGTCAATGGGCGTCCTATCTATTTGATTGAATTAGATGAGCCAGTTGATTTCATTGGTCAGCCTGTCGATGTTATTGAATTACCGTTTCCTAAAAATAAACAATATCCCCAAGAAACTTGGGAACATATTGAAATTGTAATGCCGTTTTTATCTCATGAATCTGTTGAGGATTGGGTTAATCGAATTTGCAATACATTTTTATGGAAGGAACTAACTCAATTAACCATGAAGGTGAGCGAACCTAAGGTGGAAGGGGAGCAATTGCCCAATCCATCAATTGCAGTGAGTTTTGTTGATAAAACAGAAAATCATGTTTGCATAAAGGTTCATCCTTATACAATAAAGAAAATACTCGAGGTTTAGTGTAATGAAAAAAATTACCTTAGCATTAACTGTCTTATTAAGTTTAGGTTTATCAGCTTGTTCATCTCAATCACAAAAAGATGAAAGCGCTTATAAAGGTCAAGTTATCTTCACCGAATTTCAAGGTGATGATGTAAAATTAACCGTTCGTAAAAACGACTGCTCATACAAACAAGAAGGTGAAACAGAAGTTATCGTTCACAAATACGATTCAACTTTAGTAACTGGTGCTTGTGTGAAAGTATCTGACAACGGTCAAGGCGTGAAAAACGTTTCTACTTGGTCTCCAAGAAACCCAATCTAATTCATTTTTAGAAGGTTAGTTTTATGAAAAAAGTAACAGTAGCATTAGCACTTATGATGTCTATCGGCTTAACCGGTTGTGCAAACACTGATATTTTTAGTGGTGATGTATATGAAGCTGGACAAGCAAAAGAAGCGCGTTCAATTAGCTATGGTACTATTGTTTCTGTTCGTCCTGTTAAAATTCAAGCGGATAATCCAGGTGTAATTGGTACAGTTGGTGGTGGTGCTTTAGGTGGTATCGCTGGTAGTACAATTGGCGGTGGCACTGGACAAGCAATTGCAACTGCAGTAGGAGCAATTGGTGGGGCGATTATTGGTAGCAAAGCTGAAGAGAAAATGAGCCAAGTTAATGGCGCAGAACTTGTTATCAGAAAAGATAATAGAGAAGAGATCGTTGTGGTTCAAAAAGCGGATCCTAGCTTTAAAGCAGGTCGTCGCGTAAGAATCGTTGGCGGTTCATCATTAAATGTTTCTGTTATTAACTAACTAAACGAAAAATAGAAAAAGCGAGCCATTAGGTTCGCTTTTTTTTATGCTTAAAATCAAAAGAAAGTGCGGTTGTTTTTTGCTTGAAAGTCAAAAATATGATAAAACTATCAATCGTTATTTCACATCGACAATAGGAAGCAAAATGTCAAATTTACAACAAATTATTGAAGCTGCATTTGAAAAACGTGCGGAAATTACCCCTAAAACAGTTGATGCACAAACTCGTGCAGCAATCGAAGAAGTGATCGAAGGATTAGATAGCGGTAAATACCGTGTTGCAGAAAAAATTGATGGTGAATGGGTTACTCACCAATGGTTGAAAAAAGCAGTATTATTATCTTTCCGTATCAATGATAACCAAATTATTGATGGCGCAGAAACAAAATACTATGACAAAGTGGCATTGAAGTTTGCTGACTATACCGAAGAGCGTTTTGCTCAAGAAGGTTTCCGTGTCGTACCTTCGGCAACAGTACGTAAAGGCGCATACATTTCTAAAAACTGTGTATTGATGCCATCTTATGTAAATATCGGTGCATACGTGGGTGAAGGTACCATGGTTGATACATGGGCAACGGTTGGTTCATGTGCGCAAATTGGTAAAAATGTACACTTATCTGGTGGTGTAGGCATCGGTGGTGTATTAGAGCCATTACAAGCAAACCCAACTATTATCGGCGATAACTGTTTTATCGGTGCGCGTTCTGAAGTGGTTGAAGGCGTGATTGTTGAAGATGGTTGTGTGATCTCTATGGGCGTATTCATTGGTCAATCAACTAAAATCTATGATCGTGAAACGGGTGAAGTGTTCTACGGTCGCGTTCCTGCTGGTTCTGTGGTTGTTTCAGGTAGCCTTCCATCAAAATGTGGTAAATATAGCTTATACTGTGCAGTGATCGTGAAAAAAGTTGATGCAAAAACTTTAGGTAAAGTAGGTATCAACGAATTATTACGCTCTATTGAAGAGTAATTAAAACCTCATAAAAAATGACCGCACTTGATAGACAAAGTGCGGTCATTTTCTTTTCTAAATTAGCGAATTATTTTTTTCTTGCTAACATTGTCGCAAATTTTAACTTAATGCGATTGCCGTTTTCGTCGGTTTTATGTAATTCGCCCATATTTTCGTTATATTCTAAGAATTCCCAATCTTTATAATATTCTTTCAATTCACCTTCAGAGAATGTAAATGAGAACGGAAGTGGACAAGGTACTTCAGGCGTAGACATCGCGGCTACAATTAAGTTGTAACCACCAGGGTTGGTGTGTTCTTGCATATTCTTAATAATGGCAGGAATTCGCTCACGATTTAAGAACATAAATACCACGGTTGATACAATAAAGTCGTAGTTTTCTTGAATATTGGCGGTATTAATATCATAAACTGCAGTCTTGATATTCAAGTTTTCTTTATCTTTAGTTTCGTTCAAGAAGGCGATGCTGTTTTCGTTGTGATCCCACGAAGTCACATCATAGCCTTTTAAACTTAAATAAAGGGAGTTACGACCTTGTCCGCAGCCTAAATCTAACACTTTACAAGGCTTAATAATTTTAGCTGCATCAACCACATCACCATGTGTTGCAGTCATATTATATTTTTTGCTGAAGTAGTCTTCTTTTTTGCAATAGAAACCAAGCGTACATTCTAAGTCATCAGAAAGGGCTTCAACTCGGTGCCAGGCTTGTGGCTCGACGAACGGAATATTACTTTCAGGCGTGAAAATATGTTCAGCAATAACATCACCATCTTCAGTTAGCTCATAAAACTTAAGTTTACCTTTTAACACCGTAAGTTTGCCCCAAGTGCCCACTTTAGTATTGTGTTTTTCTTGGAACATTTTAGGTAATTTATCTTTTGTCCAAACTGGCATTTGTTTATAACAGATAAGTTCGTTTATCATAATGAATTCCTTTTAATTTGCGTAATAAATAGCTGATTGCTATGGTAGGTTATTTGATTCTATTTGGCAATAAAAAAGGCGACCGAAGTCGCCTAAACATTAAATTATTTTACTTGCATACCCGCAGTGACACCGCTATCAGCTGAAAGTAAGAATAAATCACTTCCGCCAGTACCAGCAGAAAGAATCATTCCTTCTGATACACCGAATTTCATTTTGCGTGGTGCCAGGTTCGCAACCACAATAACAAAACGACCTTCTAATTCTTCAGGTTTGTTATAAGCCGCTTTAATGCCTGAGAACACTTGACGAGTATGGTCACCTAAATCTAATTCAAAACGTAAGAGTTTGTTTGATTCAGGTACCGCTTCACATTTTAACACTTTTGCCACACGCATATCGATTTTAGCAAAATCATCAATGGTAATAGTGTCAGCAATGGGTTCAATGTTTGAAAGTGCGGTTGGTTTTGCCGCAGTTTTTTCTGTCGCTTTATTTGTCTCAGCAAACAGTGCTTTAGTTTCTTCCACGACAGCATCAATTTGTTTTTTCTCTAAACGAGAGAAAAGTGCTTTAAATGGGGTTAGTTGATGACCTAATAGTGGCTGTGCAATATTATCCCATGTTAGTTCTGTTTGTAAGAACGCTTCTGCGCGTTCCGCCAGTTTTGGAAGAACCGGTTTTAAGTAAGACATTAATACACGGAAAAGCTCGATACCCATTGAGCAAACTGCTTGTAATTCAGCATCTTTACCTTCTTCTTTCGCAATCACCCAAGGGGCTTTTTCATCAATATATTTATTGGCTTTATCGGTTAATGCCATAATTTCACGAATGGCTTTATTGTACTCGCGGCTTTCATAATAAGCAGCAATTTGTTCAGCTT
>CABSXY010000092.1 GCA_902481695.1 uncultured Haemophilus sp.
TGAAGTGCGGTCAAAATTCATATCAAATTTTAATTGTGAGCGATAATTTTCCACCCACATTACGGTCGCACCACAGACTGCAACGGGAATAACGACTAAATTCACAATCGGTAATGCGGTACAAAGGGTGATTAATGCTCCGAATGTGAGGCTTTGTGTGCGTCTTTCGCCTAATGCATTTTTCATAATGCCAAAAGAAATTTTATGGTTATCAAACGGGTAGTCACAGTACTGAATTGCCATCATCCAACAAGTAAATAGGAAGGTTAGTACTGGAATAATGGTTTGTCCAATAACCGGGATAAAACTCAATAAGAACAAGCCCACAAATTTCGGTAAGCTGTACCACAATTTTTGCCATTCACGATTCAACATGCGCGGTACATCTTTCATGATTTCGGCAAAACCATCATTATTAACTGCTTCACCAGTCAGCATTTTTTCGACTTTTTCTGCCAATAATCCATTAAACGGTGCGGCAATAAAGCCTGAAAGCGTTGTAAAGGCAAAATAGAAAAATAAGAGAATCGAGCCAATAGACAGCACGAGCAAAATCACGCTTAAAAAGCTTAGCCAATCTGGAATAAAGCTCATCACCCAGTCAATCATCGTGGAGATTTGTGAGACAAATAGCCAGAATAAGCCGGTAAGCAGAACGACGTTAAGTAAAATAGGCATAATCACAAAACGGCGTAGGCCTTTTTGCGTAATAAAATGCCAACCCATTACGAAATGATTGAAAGCAGATTTTATTTCATTTTGATCGATCATCATTGTTCCTTTAAATTGAAAAGTAAAAAATACAAAATGTCACAGAAAGACAATATTTTTTGAGAAAAATTCCATCTCATCCCTTTTAATATCTTGTTTGCTTTCCTATTTTTTCACCTGTGGAAATGTGATAGGATTAGCAAAAATCATTGCGTTAAGGAGCAACAAGAATGGACTTAAATACCATTTTGATTATTTTAGGGGTGATTGCTTTAATTGCCTTAGTGGTACACGGATTATGGTCAAATCGCCGTGAGAAATCAAAATATTTTAAAAGCGCGAATACATTTAACCGCACTTCTAAAAACGGTGAGGTCAATCCTTTTTCGCAAGCTGCTGATCCTAATGCGGATATTCGTTTAACACATCGTGCTCAAGCGGCGCAGCCTGTACAACAACATGTCCAACCTAAAGTGGCACCGCAGGCAGCAAGCCAACAGCAATTTAATTTTGATGAGCAGCGTGCTCAAGTGGATGCGCGTCAAATAGAAAAAAGCGTGGATGATATTAAAATCTCTCTACCAAATCAGCCGGTTTATGAGATGAATACGGCACAACCTGCTCCTGCGCCAAAAACTGAACCAGTGGTTTATCCTGAAACGAATGTACAGCCGAAACCAAGTGTAGCAGAAATGACAATCGAAGAATTAGAAGCACAAAGCAATGATTTTGACGGTGTAAATTCTTCTTCGCCTGAACTGCGTGAGCAATTAGCTGAGATGTCATTAAATCCAACTCCAGAACCTGCTCACGAGAACGTGCATTTTAACTATCACGAACCAGTAGAAGTGGAAAAACCAAAACAAACCACGGGTTTTGTTCAACTTTATGTCATTTCAAATCAAAATCGTGAATTCTATGGTCCACAATTATCTCAATCTTTAGAAAACTTGGGATTCATTTTTGGCGAGCGTCAAATGTATCACCGCCACTTTGATTTAAGTGTGGCAAGCCCAGTGTTATTTAGTGTGGCAAACATTGAACAACCAGGTACGTTTGATTATTACAATATGGCAGAGTTTTCAACTATGGGGGTGGTCCTCTTTATGCAGTTGCCATCACCAGGTAATAATTTGGCGAACTTACGTATGATGATTCGCGCAGCGAAAACCATCGCAGAAGATTTAGGTGGCGTGGTATTGACTGATCAGCAAGAGATTTTTGACGACATGGCTGAGCAGGATTACTTATCTCGCATCGCGTAAAACGCACGAAAAAATAACCGCACTTTGGGCGAGCCGATGGTTCGCCCATTTTAATTCAATGAGTAAACCGTTAGAGAACATTATGAGCCTTCAGCAACAAATTGATAAATTACGTCAGGATCTTCGTCGTTATGAATATGAATATCATGTATTGGATAACCCAACCATTCCTGACGCGGAATATGACCGTTTATTTCATCAACTTAAAGCCTTAGAAGCCGCCCATCCGGAACTCATTACGGCAGATTCACCTACTCAACGCGTAGGTGCCAAACCGCTTTCAGGTTTTGCACAAATTCGTCATGAAATTCCAATGTTGTCTTTAGATAATGCCTTTTCAGACGAGGAATTTTATGCATTCGTAAAACGTATTGAAGATCGTCTTATTCGTTTGCCTGACCCCCTTACTTTTTGCTGCGAACCTAAGTTAGATGGTTTAGCGGTGAGTATTTTGTATGTGAATGGTGTACTGACTCAAGCTGCAACCCGTGGTGATGGAACGACAGGGGAAGATATTACCGCGAATATCCGCACGATTCGAAATATTCCGTTACAACTTTTAATGGACAATCCGCCTGCACGTTTAGAGGTGCGCGGTGAAGTGTTTATGCCACATGCGGGCTTTGAGCGTTTAAATCAACAGGCTTTAGAGAAAGGCGAGAAAACCTTTGCTAACCCACGTAATGCAGCGGCGGGATCGTTGCGTCAGCTTGATCCAAAAATTACAAGTAAGCGTCCATTGGTATTGAATGCTTATGGTATTGGTATTGCTGAAGGGGTAGATTTGCCGAATACGCATTATGATCGTTTGCAATGGTTGAAGACTATTGGGATTCCGGTAAATCCTGAAATCCGTTTATGTAACGGCACAGATGAAGTGTTAGATTTTTATCGTGATATTCAAAATAAACGCAGCTCTCTTGGCTACGATATTGATGGTACCGTGTTGAAAATCAATGATATTGCGTTACAAGAGAAATTAGGTTTTATTTCCAAAGCGCCACGTTGGGCGATTGCTTATAAATTCCCTGCACAGGAAGAATTAACTCGCCTAAATGATGTGGAATTCCAAGTAGGCAGAACAGGGGCAATTACTCCAGTAGCCAAATTAGAACCGGTATTTGTGGCAGGGGTAACGGTAAGTAATGCCACATTACATAACGGCGATGAAATTGAACGCTTGGACATTGCGATTGGCGATACGGTAGTGATTCGCCGTGCGGGAGATGTGATCCCACAAATTATCGGCGTATTACACGACCGTCGCCCAGCAGATGCGAGACCGATTGTTTTTCCAGAAACTTGTCCAGTGTGTGATTCAGCCATTGTTCGCATTGAAGGCGAAGCCGTAGCGCGTTGTACGGGCGGTTTGTTCTGTGCAGCACAGCGTAAAGAAGCGCTTAAACATTTCGTTTCTCGCAAGGCCATGAATATTGATGGCGTAGGGGGAAAATTAATCGAGCAGTTGGTGGATCGTGAATTAATTCATACGCCAGCCGATTTATTCAAGTTAGATTTAACCACACTGACTCGTTTGGAAAGAATGGGCGCAAAATCTGCTGAAAATGCATTGGCTAGCCTTGAAAAAGCGAAAAATACGACGTTAGCACGTTTTATTTTTGCTTTAGGAATCCGTGAAGTGGGTGAAGCAACGGCATTGAATTTAGCCAATCATTTCAAAACCCTCGAAGCGTTACAAAATGCAGATTTAGAAGCCTTACAGCAAGTGCCTGATGTGGGCGAAGTGGTGGCAAATCGTATTTTAGCATTTTGGTATGAACCACATAATGTGGCAGTAGTGAATGATTTAATCGCTCAAGGCGTACATTGGGATGATGTAGAAGTAAAAGAAGTAGGTGAGAATCTCTTTAAAGGTAAAACGGTCGTGCTAACTGGTACGCTTACTCAAATGGGCCGTAATGAAGCTAAAGCGTTATTACAAGACATGGGCGCAAAAGTAAGTGGCTCGGTTTCAGCAAAAACAGATTTTGTGATTGCCGGTGATGCAGCAGGTTCTAAACTGACCAAAGCGCAAGAATTAGGCGTTACCGTTTTAACGGAAGAAGAATTTTTGGCTCAGATTTAATCGTCTCAATCGAAAAAATACTAAAAAAATGACCGCACTTTATCTCATCTCAAGATTAAGTGCGGTTTAACTTTTCTTCTTAATAAACGATAGCGGACATTTTAAGCTCTTAATTTACTGGCTCCGCGTTCCAGTTGTGTTGCCAAGCATTCTTTTGATGCAATAATCTGTTTACCAAAGCGTTTATATAAACGTTGTTTTAATTTTGCGAATCCTTTCACTTTAGCACTTTTTTCTGCCCCAAATAGCTGCTTAATATGAAGTGTTACCTGACCAATTTCTTGTAAGGCTATCCCTGTTTTGGCTTTTAATTCGTTTAATTGGAACGTGATTTTTTCCTGTACATGTTGTTCCAATTGTTGCGTTAATTCTGCCGTATTGGCGGTTTCATTTTGACACAACTGTTCAAACTCGGCGATTTCTGTACTGAAATCTAGCTGTAACCCTTGTTCCAGTTCAATCAATACAGCTGTGCCGTATTCTAATTGTGATGTTAATTGCTGTTGGCTTTGAACTAATTGATTTTGAATGGCTTCACTTTGCTCAATACATTCATTTAATGACTGTTTCATTTCTGTTTGTTGCTGTATGGCAGAGGCTTTTAGTGAATCAATTTGTTGTTGAATTTGCTGCATAAGATCTGACATTCTTTGTACGTTTTCCATTTTCTTCTCCTTTGGGATTTTTAACCGCACTTAAGAAAAGTGCGGTCATTTTGTTAGTTATTTTTTGATGATTTGTTTCACATCAACTTCTGTTTGATTCCATTCTTTATCGACTTTACCGATAATTTGAATGTTATCTTGAGGTGCTATCGTTTGACCATTCCATGCTTTTTTGCTGACTTCAATTTGGATTTCTTTTCCACTTGCGTCTTTAAATAAGAAATCCTTTTTACCAATTTGTTTTACAATTTGTCCATCTAAACGAACTGGAGTGTCATCATTGGCATTTAATGCATCAGCAACGGTTTTAACAATGATGCTTTCATCTACAAAACCTTGTTGAGTGACTTGATTCTTGCCATCATTAAATCCTTGAGCCATTGCGGTGTTATATACGGCAACAGAAGATAATGCGATAGCTGCAACAGTAAGTAATTTTTTCATAGTTTGTTCTCCTAAATAAGATAATCATAAAGTAAGTTGAAAGCTTTGCTTTCAGATGTATTAAATCATTCAAATCTTAATCTTTTCTTAAGTGATTAACATTTTTCAGATTTATTTATCGATTGGGTTATTTGCCTTTCGATGAGTGTATTTAAACAAGAGAATCTTAAGGAAAGATTAAGAGATGTAAAAAAATGAAAATTTTTTGAAAATAAAAAAATAGGGCGTTTAAGCCCTACTTTTATGAGAAAAATGCCTTGAAAATCTACCGCACTTTAGCCTGCTACTGCAGGTAAATAACCTGCTTGAATTAAGAATGGCACGATCATAATGATTACGCCAATTACTAAGGCTATCACTAAGGTTACGTTTCCACCGATTACGCGATAAGGCAGATTCGGATTCGCTTGACGTGTTTTCCATGCCAGTCCGATAGGTAAAATCAAGCAATAGAACGCACAGAGTAAGCCTGCATAGCTTAATGCGGCGATAAAACCTTCAGGATAATACAAGGCAAACGCAAGCGGTGGAGTGAAGGCTGCGATAGTGAGTATCAAACGGTTGTGTGGCAATTTGTAACGTTTAAATAAATCGCCTAAACCTTCAAAGACCCCTAGCATCACACCAAGGAAAGAGGTGATTAATGCAAGTGCTGAGAACACACGCACGATTTCACCCATGATATGAGAATTTGTGATTTGGCGTGTTGCATTGACTAAGCCGTTAAGGGTTGGATCCGCTTGAAGTACTTGCACAAATTCATTTTGGCTTAATACACCGTGAGTCGCTAATTGCCACACTAAATAAGCCACAAGTGGAATCGCTGTACCAATTAAAATCGCTTTACGAAATTGAGTAACACTACCATCTAAATAGCTGTTTACGCTGCCCATGATGATGTGGAAGCCAAAGGAGGTAAAGAAAATTGGCGCTGCAGAGATCACGAAAGCATAATTTAAAGGTAAGGCCATCAGGTTATCTACAGACACTTTTGGTAACATCATGAATAACACAAAAGCAAAGGCAATTAATTTACCGATGAACAGAATACGAGTGGCACCATCAACACCTCTTGTACCTACAACCACAAAGGCACCGAGTACGACGGTAAATAAAATGATTGAAAGTTCGGAGGAAAGGCTTTCAAAACCAAAAGCGGTAGGTAAACCCGATAATAATGAACCGCCACCGGTGATGTAGGCCGCAGAAAGGGCATAAAGTAAAATGAGCAAGCTAAAGGTGGCTAAGACACGTCCAGTGATGCCGAAGTATTTCTCCGCGAGGGTTGCCACACCATCATTCAAGCGATCTGCAGTTTGATACACTTCAACAAAAAGTAAACCGCTGTAAACTAAAAGTGCCCATAAGCCGACTAATAAGAAAACGGTGTAACCAAAACCAATACCCGCAGAGGTTAATGGCATCGCGAGCATCCCCGCGCCGATAGTCGTGCCGGCAATGATTAAGGCACTGCCGAATGTTTTGTTTTTTAGCATAAAATTGTTCTCCGAGTATAAAATTGAAAAAAGAGGTTAAAGCTGACCGCACTTTTCTTTGTAATGATAGCGGCAAACCGAAAGATAGGAGTCGTTTCCACCAATTTGGATTTGTTCCCCTTCCTTAATGACTTCACCTTGTTCATTTAAACGTAAAACGAAATTGGCTTTACGTCCACAATAACAGATTGTTTTTAATTCTTCTAGTTGATCTGCCCAAGCAAGTAAATACTTACTACCTTCAAATAGCTCTGCTTGGAAGTCGGTACGCAAGCCATAACAAAGCACAGGAATCTTCAGTTTATCCACGACATCGCTTAATTGATACACTTGTTGTTTCGTTAAAAACTGGGCTTCGTCAACCAAAACACAATGAATTTTTTCTTCTTGTAAACGTTGGCTCACTTCGGCAAAAAGGTCACTCGTTGATGTAAATAAATTCGCATCTTCATGAATACCAATACGTGAAGTGACTTTGCCTGCTCCAAAGCGGTCATCAATCGCTGCTGTATAAATCATGGTGTTCATATTGCGTTCACGATAGTTATAGGAAGACTGTAGCAAGGTAGTTGATTTACCGGCATTCATCGTAGAGTAGTAAAAATAGAGTTTTGCCATTATTTAATCACCCATTTCCAGAAATAATAGGCAATAAATCCTGCAACAGGTGGACAGGCTGCTAACATAAAGGTACCGTAAGTTGCACCACCGCCAACCATTTTTCCGGCAGCTGAAAGCGCGCTAACGATATCACCACTAGGTGTGGTAAAAATCCATGCACCAATAATCGCGAGCACTAAAAAACAAGC
>CABSXY010000093.1 GCA_902481695.1 uncultured Haemophilus sp.
CTAGCAATAGCCAATAAAACCACTAAGCACTCTGTCGGCAGATTTAACGAAAATTCCCGCTCTTTCGCCCATGAGACGAGTTCAGGAATAGTTTGTGAGGTTTCGATCATTCGGTTACAAAAGCTTAAAATTGAACAAAAAATTTCTGAGATTATACAGGATTTTTTCTCAATCTTGAAAATCTTCTTGCAAATTGACCGCTCTTTTTAAATTTAAAATATCCTTAACTTAAATAAGGAAATATATTTTCGTATTTCAACCTTAGAAATGAGCGATATTTAAATAATATTTACAACTCTTTACAATTCTTTACAAAATAAACATGCTATTTACTTTTCTATACAAAAAAACCTATCTATAATCTTGTGTAGGTACGCAATCGTTTACTGAATAGATAAAAATAAGATTTTCAATATCTGAAAAATAAGAGATTAAAAATCATACAGTTAATCCATTCTTCAATGCGTCCTATATAGTATTTATGTATATTTACACTGCTCTAATAAAATTCTTTTATCACATTTATGTAATTAAAGAAGAAACTCAAGCGAGGACATATGAAAAATTTTAAATTTAATGCTATCACGGCGTTAATTATTGGGGTGAATGTTGCTGTAGCGAATGCTGCTGATGGAAACATTCTGAATATCACGACACAAGATGCTGTTAATGAAAACAAGACAATAGAAGCAACTAACGTTAAAGGTCCTGGACATACGGCTATTGGTCAGCAAAACCAAATCTATTCTATTCCTGCTGCTGAAGCGGAAGAAAGCCAAGGTTCAAGTTCTGCCATCGGTAATCAAAATGTGGTAAAAGGTGAACAAGCCAATGCGATTGGTGATGGGAATGATGCATATGGTCATTTTACCCAAAGTGTTGGTGATGATAACAAAGTTTATGCCGATCATTCTCTTGGATTTGGTGCTCACAATAAAGTTGGTGCTCAACGTGTAACAGGTACACCAGAAAAAGATGTTGTTGTGGATAAAAACACAAGTAAAGCAAGCGTATTTGGTTTAAATAATGTCGTTTTAGGAAAAGAAGTTCTAGCTCTAGGTAATAACAATAATGTAAATGGTGAAAACTCTACAGCTATTGGTACTCAATCTACTGCTGATGGCATAAATACACTTGCAATTGGTACAGGAGCTAAAGCACAAGTCACAAATCCTGCAGCAGCAAATTCTAATAAACCTGCAAATTTAATTGCAATTGGTACAAGTGCTAAATCTGAAGCAGCTGAAACAGTAGCTATTGGGGAATCAGCTAAAGCATCAAAACAAAATGCCAATGCCTTTGGTTCAAACGCAAAAGCTGAGGGAGAAAGTTCATTAGCTTTAGGATCTGGTTCATATGCAAAAGAAGACTAATCAGTAGCAATTGGTAATGATTACAATGCTACTGATAAATATTCAGTCGCAGTCGGAGAATCTACAAATGCAACTGCTGTTTTTGCTACTGCTGTAGGTGATAGTTCCACTGCTGCAGGTGTTCGTAGCGTTGCAATCAGCGTAAATTCTAAAGCTAAAGCAGATGATTCTATTGCGATTGGTGCGAATACAAGTTCCGAAATTAGAGGTGTTTCTATTGGAGCTGGTGCCTCTGCTCATTATCAAGGTATTTCTGTTGGTTATGAAAGTAAGGCGTCAGGTATTGGTTCAATTGCAACTGGAGTTGGCTCAACTGCGGCGGGATTATCTGCTATTGCAACAGGTTCAAATGCAACATCGTCTGGTATAGCATCAATAGCTGTTGGTGACAAATCGAAAGCAACTGCAGGTTATGCTGTCGCAATTGGTGATAAAGCAAGTGCAACTCACGGCTCGAGTGTGGCGTTAGGTAATGCTTCAGAAACAAAACAGGCAGCTCCAGTAAATGACGCTACTGTAAATGGTATTTCTTATAATAGCTTTGCTGGAACAGATGCAACAGGGACAGTCTCAGTTGGTTCAGTAGGTAATGAACAGTTTACTCGTCAAATTGTTAATGTTGGTGCGGGTGAAATTTCCAAAACATCTACTGATGCAATCAACGGTTCTCAACTTTATATGGTTGCAGATCAGGTGGGCAAAAATAAAACACGCATTGACAATATTCGTCAACGTACATCTGACGTAAAAGTAAAAGCTGGCGATAATATTGATGTAAAAGAAGTTTACGATGATGCGAACCAAGTAAAAACCTATACTGTGAGTGCAACGAAAGACATCAAAGCAAATTCTTATACCATTAATAATTCTAATATCAAAATTGATCAAAATGGAATTAATGCAGGTAATAAAAAAGTTATCAATGTTGCAAGTGGTGAAAATGATAACGATGCAGTTAATGTTTCACAGTTAAATCAAGTGAAACATGATGTGGCTAACAATACTAAAAATATTGCGACCAACACTCAAAACATCGCTAACAATACTAAAGCAATTAATACTTTAAATAAGAAAGTTAATGATGTTGACCGTAAATCTCGTGCTGGTATTGCTGGCGTTGCAGCAATCGCTTCTGCGCCATCTGCACGTAAAGATGGCAAGAGCATGGTATCAACCGGCGTAGCTCATCACCGCGGTGAAAGCGCGATTGCAATTAAAGCGTCTCGTAACTCTGATAACGGTCACTGGTCAACCAACGTGAACGGTGCTGCAGATACTCGTGGTCAATTTACTGTGGGGGCGGGTGTCGGTTACGAATGGTAATCTGACTTATACTTTAAAACAGAGAGCCACAAAATCGTTGCTCTTTTTTTCTTCTCAAAACAATCAAAAATTTGACCGCACTTATTGCAATATATATCGCCAAACAAATGCACTGACCAAAATAATCAACATGATAATAATTTGTATTAAACGTTTTTTGGTTAATTTTTCTGCTGCCATACCTATTTACTCGTAGATAACTTCTTTAATTTACTATTTAGTGGTAGAATAATTGCGTTAGATCAATTTTACACTATATTTATCGATTTGAGGAACTAATGAATAATTTCGTTTCAGAAACTAAATCAGGGCGCAGAGTTCAATCTGGTGGTTGTGCGATTCATTGCCAGGATTGCAGCATTAGTCAACTTTGTATTCCTTTCACATTAAACGAACATGAGCTCGATCAGCTTGATAATATTATTGAGCGTAAAAAGCCTATACAAAAATCTCAAGTCCTTTTTAAAGCGGGTGATACGCTTAATTCTATCTATGCGATTCGTTCCGGCACCATTAAAACTTATACTATTAGTGAAACGGGCGAAGAGCAAATTACCTCTTTTCATTTACCGGGCGATTTAGTCGGTTTCGACGCAATTACGAATATGCAACACCCTAGTTTTGCACAAGCATTGGAAACCGCTATGGTATGTGAAATTCCCTTTGATATCTTAGATGACCTATCTGGCAAAATGCCTAAGCTTCGTCAGCAAATTATGCGTTTAATGAGTAGTGAAATCAAAAGCGATCAAGAAATGATTTTAATACTATCTAAAATGAATGCTGAAGAACGTTTAGCCGCATTCATCCATAACCTATCTAAACGCTATTCTGCTCGTGGTTTCTCTGCGAAAGAATTCCGTTTAACCATGACTCGCAGCGATATTGGTAATTACCTCGGCCTAACTGTTGAGACGATCAGTCGTTTACTTGGTCGTTTCCAAAAATTAGGTGTACTCTCTGTTCAAGGTAAATATATTACCATTAATGATATTAATGCCTTGATTGATTTAACTGGTGTACATAAAACTAAAATCCAGTTAGTGGAATAGATAAAAAGCGTGAGTTTTCACGCTTTTTTAGTATTTGAGACAAAAAACTTGTGCAAAATCACTTTTTTTATAATAGGTTCTTGTCATCACTTAAAATCTTTTCTATCCTATTGATATCTCATATCTTGGAGGCTTTATGAAATTTAATAATATTCTTGTTGTACTTAACCCTGATAACGAAAAACAATATGCGCTCGCTCGTGCCGTTCGTCTTGTTAAAGAACAACAAAATGAAACAAAAGTAAAAATCACCACCTTGTTGAGTGTCTATGACTTATCTTATGAAATGTCTGCGCTTCTTTCTTCGGAAGAACGTAGCCAAATGCATGAAACAGCCATTGAACAACAACGTCAAGCCGTACAATTTTATTTAGATAAATATGCAGATCCAGAAATTGAGTTTGAATCTCACATTGTATGGAGCAGCAATGAAGCGGATGCAATTCGTGAAGAAGTTGAAAAAAATCAATACGACCTCGTTGTGAAATACACTAAAGATGAAGAAAGTTTCACATCATTGATTTTCACACCAGTAGATTGGCAATTATTACGTAAATGTCCAATTCCAGTATTAATGGTCCGTGATGGTGATTGGAAACACCAACGCCGTATTTTAGTTGCTGTTAATGTTTCAGGTGAGCAAGAATATCAAGATGAATTCAACCAAGAGTTAGTTTCTACAGGGATGAGTTTAGCGGAGAACTTAAACCGTGGTAACGTACATTTAGTGGCAGCCTACCCTGTTGCGCCAATTAATATGGCGATTGATTTACCTGAATTTAATACTTCAGGTTATGAAAATGGCATTCGTGGTCAGCACCTCATCAATATGAAAGCCTTACGTCAAAAATTTGGTATTGATGAAGATCATACCCACGTACGCGAAGGTTTCCCTGAAGAAGTGATTCCTGAAGTGGCGAAAGAAATTGAAGCTGAATTAGTGATTTTAGGTACAGTGGGAAGAACGGGGTTATCTGCAGCGTTATTAGGTAATACAGCGGAACATGTGATTAGTAAATTAAGCTGTAACCTATTAGCTATTAAACCTTCTAAAAAATAAGCAAATTTAGCCTTTAATTTAAAATTAAGTGCGATCAAAAAAACAATCGTTTTAATGACCGCACTTTTTTGTTAAAAAAATGTGAAGTTTCTCACAAAATCAACTTTTTCTATTCGTCTCATTATTTCTTTTTCGCTATACTCATCCGCCCTATCGAAGACTTTCTATAAATTGATTTATTGATTAAAAAGGAAAGACAATGAAAAAAACATTAATTGCAGCACTACTTGGCTTCTCTGCGCTCGTACAAGCTCATGAAGTTTGGGTTGCAACACCTGCACAACTTGCATCCAATTCCGTTTTAAAAGCTGATTTAGCTTATGGTGACTACCCTTACGTTGAAAAAATTCCTGAAAAACGTCTCGCTATTTTTCCACCGATGGAACTCATCAATCAAGATGGTGAAATGCAAACATTAGTACAAAAAGGTGAAAACTACCAATATCAATCAGAAAAACCGTTAAAAGACGGTTCATATTGGGTAACGGCAACTTATAAACCAACTTTCTGGTCACAAAATAATGAAGGTTGGAAAATGGATAACTTACAAGGCACACCAAATGCATTTTATTGCGAACAAACTCAAATGTTTGGTAAAGCCTTTACTGTAGTGGGCAAAAAACCATTAAATGCAGATATGGCAATGACACGCCTCGGCTTACCACTTGAAATCGTGCCACTTAAAGATCCGAAAACAATTAAAGCGGGCGAAGCTTTCCCTGTTCAGATTTTCTATAAAGACCAACCACTTGCAGGCGAGACGATTATCGCAACGTCTGATACATTTGTTGTAAAAGATATGGAAGCGGCAACATCTCACCGTGAACCACAAGCGTTTTCAGGTAAAACAGATAGTGAAGGTAAAGTTAACTTTATCCCATTAATTGAAGGTGTTTGGAAACTTAAAGTGATTCACAAAGAACCATTTGAAGATCAAAAGGTGTGCCAACAATCGGCAAATTACGCAACGCTAATTCTACCTGTTGGTAAAGCGCGTGCTAAATTGCCACCAAAACCAGAACATCATCACCATTAATCATAAAAAAAGTGCGGTCAAATTTAACCGCACTTTTTTAATATGTTCTGAATGCTGGAGATTGGTAATGTTCAATAAAGGTTTCAATTTCTTGAAGATCATTCGAGAATAAAATTTTCTCAAAATCACCTTGAGTGAAAAAGCCTTCTTTCACCATATGGCTAAAAAAGGACTTTAATGAATCGAAATACCCCTTTTCATTAAATAGAATACAAGGATTATTATTTTTCCCTATTCTAGCCCAAGAAATCACTTCAGCAATCTCTTCTAAAGTGCCAGGTCCGCCAGGCAAAGCAATATAAGCATCGCCAAGCTCAACCATTTTATTTTTTCGCTCAGACATACTTTCAACAACCACGGTCTTGGTCAAATTAGGATGTGCAACTTCTCTGTCTTGTAAAAATTGAGGAATAATACCAATTACCTTGCCTTGATGAGCAAGTACAGTATCTGAAACCACACCCATTAATCCCAATTTTCCGCCACCATAAACTAAAGTATGTTGACTATCAGCAATCCATTTTCCTAATTTTTTTGCGGCAGCCTGATAGGCAGAATCATTACCTAAACTCGCACCGCAATAAACCGTGACGTTCATCCTACTTTTTCCGTTCCACCCATTTCCCATCAATATAATCCACAATCCATTTTGTGGCTTTGCCATTCTTTTCAGATGTCACATATTGATGTTTTTCTTTACGGCTGAAACGGATGATCGCTTCATTGCCATCAGGGTCTTTTTGTGGCGCATCGGCTAAATAACGTAATTTTTCTGGTAAACGATCACGATAAAGCGCTAATTCCGCCACTTTTGCTGGTCGTGTTTCACGTGATTTCGGGAAGTTATGTGCAGACATAAACACGCCACTTGCACCATCACGTAATACAAAATACGCATCAGATTTTTCACATTTCAATTCAGGGAAATGAACTGGCTCTTCTTTTGGTGGTGCAACCTCGCCGTTTTTCAAAATCTTACGGGTGTTATCACAGTTGGTACAGCCCATATATTTCCCAAAACGACCAAGTTTCAAGTGCATATCCGCACCACACTTGTCACATTCTACAATCGGACCGTCATAGCCTTTAATTTTGAATTGGCCTTGTTCAACCAAATAACCATCACAATTTGGATTGTTACCACAAATATGCAATTTACGATGTGGGTCAATAATGTAGCTGTCCATCGCTGTGCCACATACCGGGCAACGCTTACGATCCATTAGGGCTTTAGTTTCAGAAGCCTCATCCAATACATTAAGTAATTCCGCTTCTGGAATGAGATTAATCGTCGTTTTACAACGCTCTTTCGGTGGTAAAGCATAACCAGAACAACCAAGGAATACACCTGTGCTTGCTGTGCGAATCGCCATCTTATGGCTACAAGTCGGACAATCAATATCGGTGAGTACAAGGCTATTCGGCTTCATTCCACCTTCCAACTCATCTAATTCTGCCGTAGAAAGTTGTGTAGAAAAATCTTTGAAGAATTGATTTAACTCAGCTTTCCAATTTTTCTCACCGGATGCAATTTGGTCTAGTACGTTTTCCATGTTGGCAGTGAAATCGTAGCTCATCAAA
>CABSXY010000094.1 GCA_902481695.1 uncultured Haemophilus sp.
GTCAGCTTTCACCCATTCTGCGTGGTCGATATTGCTTTCGTTGCCTAAAGCTTTCCATAACTCAAAGCAGATGTGCGGAGTTATTGGGTAAAGCATACGCACGACTGCGCTTAATGCTTCTGCCATAACAGCACGATCTTGTTCGCTTTCTAATGGTGCACGAGTTAATTTATTCATTAACTCCATCACTGCCGCGATAGCGGTATTGAAAGTCTGACGGCGACCAATGTCATCACTCACTTTCGCGATTGTTTTATGCACATCACGACGAAGTGCTTTTTGGTCTGCAGAAAGTGCGGTCACATCTAAAGCAGTTTTTGCAGGATTTTGACTGTATTCATACACCAAATTCCATACACGACCTAAAAAACGTTTTGCACCTTCAACACCCGATTCTTGCCATTCAAGCGTCATTTCTGCAGGAGACGCGAACATCATGAAGAGACGCACGGTATCTGCACCGTATTTTTCCACCATTTCTTGTGGATCGATACCGTTGTTTTTCGATTTCGACATTTTGGTCATACCGGTATGCACCAATTCACGCCCTTCTGGATCAGTGGCTTTGATGATACGACCTTTTTCATCACGCTCAAGGGTCACTTGCGTTGGGCTTACCCAAATACGCTCGTTGGTTGGACTGGTGTAGTAGAATGCATCGGCTAACACCATGCCTTGGCATAATAATTTTTGTGCTGGCTCATCGCTCGTTACGAAACCTGCATCACGCAATAATTTGTGGAAGAAACGGAAGTAGAGCAAGTGCATGGTCGCGTGTTCGATACCACCGATATATTGATCCACCGGTAACCAGTAATTAGCTTCATCTTTATCCAACATGCCTTCAGTATAGCTTGGTGAAGTGTAGCGTGCGTAGTACCAAGAAGATTCCATAAAGGTATCAAAGGTATCGGTTTCTTTTAATGCAGGTTCACCGTTGAAGGTGGTTTTTGCCCAGTTTGGATCCGCTTTAATTGGGCTTTTCACGCCATCCATGACCACATCTTCCGGCAGAATAATTGGTAAATCTTCGATTGGTGCCGGTACGGTTTCACCGTTTGGTAAGGTGAGCATTGGAATTGGTGCACCCCAATAACGTTGACGAGAAACGCCCCAGTCACGTAAACGATAATTAACTTGGCGTTTACCTACGCCTAATTTTTCTAATTTGTCCGCAATACCGTTGAATGCGGCATCAAAATCCAAACCATCAAACTCAGCAGAGTTCACTAATTTACCGTGTTCAACAAAAGCTTGTTTGGTTAAATCAATTTCTTCATCTGCAAGCGGTGCGATTACCTGTTTAATTGGCAAACTGTATTTTTGAGCAAATTCAAAGTCGCGTTGATCATGTGCTGGAACCGCCATAACTGCGCCAGTACCGTAATGCATTAATACAAAGTTTGCGACCCAAATTGGTAATTTTTCACCGGTTAATGGATGAATAGCGAATAAGCCGGTTGCCATCCCTTTTTTCTCCATAGTGGCAAGGTCTGCTTCTGCCACTTTGGCATTTTTTGCTTCACGGATGAATTCAGCCAATTGAGGATTTTTTTCTGCCGCTAATTCTGCTAATGGGTGCGCTGCCGCGATACCTAAATAGCTCACACCATAGAAAGTATCTGGACGGGTGGTATAAACTGAAACTTTTTCTGCGGTATCCGCCACATCAAACGTAATTTCCACCCCTTCAGAACGGCCAATCCAGTTACGTTGCATGGTTTTTACCATATCCGGCCATTGTGGTAGTTGATCTAATCCACCTAATAATTGTTCAGCGTAATCAGTGATTTTAATGAACCATTGCGGGATTTCTTTTTGTTCGACCGGAGTGTCACAACGCCAGCAGCAACCTTCGTGCACCTGTTCGTTAGCCAATACGGTTTCATCGTTCGGACACCAGTTTACAGTGGAGGTTTTTTTGTATACTAAGCCTTTTTTGTAAAGCTCGGTGAAGAACCATTGTTCCCATTTGTAGTATTCCGGACGGCAAGTCGCAATTTCGCGATCCCAGTCATAACCAAAGCCCAACATTTTGAGCTGGTTTTTCATGTATTCAATGTTTTCGTAAGTCCATTTTGCGGGCGCGGTTTTATTTTTAATTGCAGCACCTTCAGCTGGCAAACCGAAAGCATCCCAACCAATTGGCTGTAATACATTTTTGCCATTCATACGTTGATAACGAGAAACCACATCACCGATGGTGTAGTTACGCACATGGCCCATGTGTAAACGACCTGATGGGTAAGGGAACATTGAAAGACAGTAATATTTTTCTTTAGACGTATCTTTGATTGCTTTGAAGACTTTATTTTCAGCCCAATATTGTTGAACTGCAGGTTCAATCAAATCGGGACGGTAATGTTGTTGCATAGAAAATCACCTTAAATTTTGACCGCACTTTGCGGCATATTTTGCTTTATAAAATGTGGTATAGGATAGCGTAAAACGGGGAAAATTGGTAGAAAGTGCGGTGATTTTTTTACTGATTTTATAAGAGATTTTGAATTTCAGATGGAATTAATTTAGGCGAAGGAATCCAAACTTGTTTATGGCGGTTTAATTCACCTTTTTCTAGAACTATCGAGCTTTTAGGTACTTTGAATGTTTTACTCAAAAATTTTAGCAAGTGAGCATTGGCTTGACCATCAACAGGCGGTGCGGTGATCGTGATTTTGAGTTCATCATCGTGCAATCCCACGATTTGATCTTTACTGGCTTTGGGTTGCAGAATGATTTTAAGACGTAGTCCTTCAGGTGTTTGTTCGATTGCTGACATAACTAAATTTACTTATCACATTTACAATAAGGGCTGGAAAATCCAGCCCGAAAAAATAATATTATTTTGACCGCAATTTAAGCGGCAATTGCCCATAAAAGTTTAAAGTAATCGTAAAAGAGATTATTCAAAAATAATAGGATAATGGCGATCACCATTGGTGAAAAATCAATCATGCCTATAGTTGGTAAAATGCGTTTAATGGGTTTCAATAATGGTTCGGTAAGTTGATATAACGCATAGAATGCAGGATTATTGCCACGATTAAACCAACTTAAAATTGCACCGGCGATTAACACATAGAAAATTGCCACACCGATATTTTTAATTAGTCCTAATATGCCCAATAGTAAGAAGAAACTGAGATTTAATCCGCCAAAGAGAATCGATTTTAGTCCGCAAAGCAAGAAGACTAAAAACAGTGCCGCCGTTTCCACTTTTTTCACCACAGGAAAAACTTTACGTAATGGTGCAATAACCGGTTGGGTAAATTTCAGCGTAAATTGAGAAATAGGATTGTAATAATCCACGTTCGCTAAGGGGAGCCATACGCGTAAAATTAACACTAAACAATACAGATCGATAATCGATCCTAAAAATAATGCAGTTTGGGAAATTTCCATTATAACCAACCTTTCCGTTTAAAATAGATATAAGGCGTAAGCGCCGCACCAATCATTAATCCAATAGCCATTGGGTAACCATATTTAAAATGGAGCTCTGGCATAAATTCAAAGTTCATCCCGTAAGTAGATGCCACAAGTGTTGCCGGTAGGAACATAACCGACACCACCGAGAAGAATTTCATGATTTTATTCTGCTCGATATTAATATAACCCATTGCCGCCTGCATTAAAAAGTTTACTTTTTGGAATAAAGACTCATTGTGCGGTTGCAAGGATTCGATATCTCGTAAGATTTCACGAGCTTGTTCCAACTGATTTGCCGGTAAACGTGTTTTACGTACTAAGAAACCCAATGCACGTTGTGTATCCATCAAACACAAACGCACTTTAGAACTGGTATCTTCTTGTTCTGTTAGGGTATTTAAGGCTTCATTGAAAGCTTCATCTTGCGTACCGTTTAAAATCACACGACTTAATTTTTCTAAATCGGCATAAACGTTTTCAATAACATCGGCTAATTGCTCAATTTTGGTCTCAAATAAGTCGAGTAAGACTTCATACGCATTGCATTCCAATAAGCGTTGGCTACGGGAACGCATACGATATAAACGGAATGCCGGTAATTCACGATCACGCAGAGTGAATAAACGGCCATCACGAATAGTAAACGCCACGCTTGCGAGGTCAGCGTAGTTTTCTTCGTCTTCACAATAGAAGAATGAGTGCAAGTGCAAGCCGTCTTCGTCTTCAAAGAAACGTGCGGATGCTTCGATGTCTTCCAATTCGAGGAATGAGGCGAGACTTTGTCCTAAGCCTTCTTGCAACATTTCACGTTCTTCCCCTGTCGGCTCCAGTAAATCTAACCAAATGGCAGAGCTGAGATCGGCTGGTTCGTCATCAATACGAAGCAAGCGGGAATCGTTAATGGCAAAAGCGTTAATCATTGGTCATACTCCTTTTGGGATTATGAAGATCCAACTGTGAACAAAAAAAGATCAAACGAAATTGGCACTAGAGAAAAGTGCGGTCAAATTTTTGTATGTTTTAAAAATGGGTTTCGTTCGATAAAAGATGCCGAAGAAAGGTAAATTGATTACCAGCGAACTCTCGCTGATAAGAGGCGAGAGTCTAAAGCGATATTCGGTATCGACTATGACTGTCCAAAGTGTGTGTCCTTCTCGTTAAAAAATCGGTCGAATGTTACGCTTGAAAGGCGTATTCGTCAAGTGATTATTGAAAAGGACACGGCACTTTTTAATTAATTGGTATATTGATTAATTGCGTTAGTAACTTCTTGATCTTGATAAATATTATTAACAATATCTTTGAAGGTTTCGCCTAACACTTTTTGAATTTCATCATTGCTCGCATTAAATGCGCCAGACTGTGAGCGGGTTGCATTAAAGGTTTTGTTGTATTGTCCGCGTGGACCTTGTACATAAACAACTGCTTGGATTTTGCTGTTCAAGGTATAACGTAAATTACCTTGATCTACGTGAGTGTTGAATTCTTTCACTTCAACGGTTACACCTGCATTCGCATTATTAGCTTGTCCAATACGGAAACCTTTACTGACTAAATTTTGTTGCATCACTTGTTGGAAAAGTTGAGTAACGCTTGGTGAGGCATTTAATTTAATTAGCTCGCCTGATTTAGTATAAGTTGCAATTTCTTGTTGCGGACGAGAATCGCGAGTATTGACTGTTACCACTGCTGATTGGTTAATATTCATTGATGCAGTTGGCGATTGAGGGGTAAAAGTTAAGGTATTAGATTGCGCTTGGCAACCCGCTAAAAATAATGTCGCAGCGGCCAACGTCATTGTTGATAATGCTTTGATTTTGTTTGTTACTTTCATAATTTCCTCATTGAATTAGGTTAATTTGTGTTATTCTTACAAACTTAACGCTGAATGTATAGCAAAAAGTTAGGGAGTTTATTTATGTCAAAACAGCAAGAATTATTAGAGAGAATTCAAGCCGAATTTCAACCGCACTTTGCGACTGTAGAAAATGAAAGTCATATGCACAGTTCTGGCCGTGGAGCCGATTCTCATTTTAAGTTGGTGATCGTAAGTGATGCTTTTGAAGGTATGCGTAAAGTACAACGCCACCAAAAACTTTACCAACTTTTTGCTGATGATTTAAAAAATGGCATTCACGCATTAGCTCTTCATCTTTATACAAAAAGCGAATGGGAGAGCCTAGGTGAAGCATTTCCAAAATCACCAAACTGTTTGGGTGTTGGACAGTAAGTATTCCCTTACGTTCCGTCTATTCTATTTTCATCTCTACAAAAAGGGAGAAGGCGAGTGCCCTTCTCTCTTTTTATTTTAAAATCATTTTGTTCGTCTTCTTGATAAACGTTGGTTTAGAAATATTCACAAATATTTCACAAAAAGTAAGGGTATAAAGTGGCATAAAAGCCCAATTTTCGATAGAATGGGGCGCTTTTAATTTTCGAATTTCAATTTCTTGATGTGTAAGTCATTCCTTACTCGTCGAGAAATTAAACAGATTTGAGTTTTTAAATTTATGTGTCAGTTAATAATGCTTTGATATCAAAGTATTTTCTGGCACGCTCAATCGCGAGATTGCTTTTAGGGTGTATGCTTTAATTGCAATCGTGTTTTTAACCTAGAAAAGTAGTGCAAACAGTATGATTACAATCAAAAAAGGCTTGGATCTTCCTATTGCAGGAAAACCAGCACAAGTAATCCATAGCGGTAACGCTGTGAATCAGGTTGCGATTCTTGGTGAAGAGTATGTGGGTATGCGTCCTTCTATGAAGGTACGCGAAGGCGATGTCGTGAAAAAAGGCCAAGTGCTTTTTGAAGACAAGAAAAACCCTGGAGTGGTTTTTACAGCCCCTGCGAGTGGTACTATCACTGTAATTAATCGTGGCGAAAAACGTGTATTACAATCTGTGGTCATTGATGTGCAAGGTAACGATCAAGTTACTTTCGCTAAATATAACGCAGGTGAGCTCAATACGCTTTCTTCTGAACAAGTTAAACAAAACCTCGTTGAATCCGGTTTGTGGACAGCGTTCCGCACCCGTCCGTTCAGCAAAGTGCCTGCCTTAGATGCAGAACCTTCTTCTCTGTTTGTAAATGCGATGGACACGAATCCTTTGGCGGCAAATCCAGAGGTAGTGTTAAAAGAGCATTGGCAAGATTTTATTGACGGTTTAACGGTATTAAGTCGTCTATTCCCAAATAAACCATTAAATCTATGTAAAGCGGGTGATAGCAATATCCCAACCGTGGATTTACCTAACCTAAAAGTACATGATTTTGGTGGTGTTCATCCTGCTGGTTTAGTGGGTACACATATCCACTTTATCGATCCGGTTGGTGTTCATAAAACCGTATGGCATATCAATTACCAAGATGTGATTGCTGTAGGTAAATTATTCACCACGGGCGAACTTTATGTCGAACGCATTATTTCTCTTGCTGGTCCGCAAGTGAAAGAGCCTCGTTTAGTTCGTACCGTAATCGGTGCTAACCTTTCTCAATTAACCGTAGGTGAGTTAAAAGACGGTAATAACCGTGTGATTTCTGGTTCAGTACTTTGTGGTCAAACAGCAAAAGATGCTCACGACTATTTAGGCCGTTATGCATTACAAGTTTCTGTAATTGCAGAAGGTAATGAGAAAGAGTTCTTAGGTTGGATCACACCACAATCGAACAAATATTCGATTACCCGTACCGTATTAGGTCACTTTGGTAAGAAATTATTCAACTTCACTACCGCAGAGAATGGTGGTGAGCGTGCAATGGTACCAATTGGTAGCTATGAGCGCGTAATGCCGTTGGATATTTTACCGACATTATTATTACGTGATTTAATCGTGGGCGATACCGATGGTGCACAAGCGTTAGGTTGTCTTGAATTAGATGAAGAAGACTTAGCATTATGTTCTTTCGTTTGCCCGGGCAAATATGAATACGGTTCAATCTTGCGTCAAGTACTAGATAAGATTGAGAAGGA
>CABSXY010000095.1 GCA_902481695.1 uncultured Haemophilus sp.
ATGAAAGATGGCGTAATTGCTGATTTCTCTGTAACTGAAAAAATGTTGCAATACTTTATAAAACAAGTACATAGCGGTAACTTCATGCGTCCTAGCCCGCGTGTACTCGTTTGTGTGCCGGCTGGTGCAACTCAAGTTGAACGTCGTGCAATCAAAGAATCAGCATTAGGTGCAGGTGCGCGTGAGGTCTATTTAATTGAAGAGCCAATGGCGGCAGCAATCGGTGCAAACTTGCCGGTTTCTACCGCGATCGGTTCAATGGTCATTGATATCGGTGGTGGTACCACTGAAGTCGCAGTGATTTCTTTAAACGGTATCGTGTACTCCTCTTCGGTACGTATTGGTGGTGACCGTTTTGATGAAGCAATCATTTCTTATGTTCGTCGTACTTTTGGTTCTGTGATTGGTGAACCAACTGCAGAGCGTATCAAGCACGAAATTGGTTCAGCTTACATTCAAGAAGGTGATGAAATTTTAGAAATGGAAGTGCACGGTCATAACCTTGCTGAAGGTGCGCCTCGCTCATTCAAATTAACCTCTCGTGATGTACAAGAAGCTCTTCAACAACCATTAAATGGTATTGTTGCAGCGGTACGCACAGCGCTTGAAGAATGCCAACCAGAACACGCCGCGGATATTTTTGAACGTGGTATGGTGTTAACGGGTGGTGGTGCCTTATTACGCAACATTGATGTATTGTTATCAAAAGAATGTGGCGTACCGGCAATCATTGCAGAAGAACCATTGACTTGTGTGGCTCGTGGCGGCGGTGAAGCAATCGAAATGATTGATATGCACGGCGGCGATATTTTCAGCGACGAAATTTAATCTCTAAAAGTGCGGTCAGAAAAATCGGCGTTTTTAATTCGTCTGATTTTTTGACCGCACTTTTCCTTTCAACCCTAGGACAGTGAATGAAACCCATTTTTGGTAAAGCACCACCATTAGGTATCCGACTCGCATTAGCGGTGATTGCTTCGATGACGCTCATTTTAGTTGATGGACAAACTTCATCAATGACGAAGGCGCGTAGTGTCATGGAAACTGCCGTTGGCGGATTGTATTACCTTGCGAATGGGCCAAGAACAGTTCTAGATGGTGTATCAAGTAACTTGGTAGATACCAATAAACTGCTTATTGAAAATAAAGTATTGCGTGAGCAATTGCGTGAGAAAAATGCTGATCTTTTATTATTGGATCAACTCAAAGTAGAAAACCAACGTCTTCGTTTACTGCTTAATTCGCCTTTACGCACCGATGAATACAAAAAAATTGCCGAAGTGCTTACCGCTGAAACTGATGTTTATCGTCAACAAGTGGTGATTAATCAAGGGGAACGTGATGGCGCTTATGTCGGTCAGCCAGTGATTGATGAAAAAGGGATGATCGGACAGATTATATCTGTCGGCGAGAATACAAGCCGAGTATTGCTTTTGACCGATGTAACCCATTCTATTCCTGTGCAAGTTTTACGTAATGATGTACGTGTGATCGCGAGTGGTACAGGACACTCTGATGAACTTACTTTAGATAATGTGCCTCGTTCCGTGGATATTGAAAAAGGCGATTTATTGGTGACTTCCGGTTTAGGCGGTCGCTTTGTAGAAGGCTATCCGGTGGCAGTCGTACAAAGTGTGTCTCGCGATGGTTCTAATTATTTTGCAACAGTGAAAGCAAAACCTTTAGCTGAATTAGATCGTTTACGTTATTTACTTTTACTCTGGCCGAGCAATCTTGATATGTCGAAAGTGAAATCTATGTCACCAGAAGAAGTGCGTCGTTTAGTACAGCAACGTTTAGAAAGCCAAGCCCATGAAGCGACACATTCTGTGAGTAAAACCAAAATTACGGATGACCAAGCGGATAGCACTCAACCGCATACAGGAAAAGAAATCGTGGATCCTGAAATTCCAACCACAATGCCTCAACAAGAGGAACCGGTTTCTCCAGAACAACAAGAACATAGGGATGAAGACTAATGCAAGGGCGTTTTATTTTTCAATGGGCGACCATTTTATGCTTCTTTGTTGTAGCACTAGTGATGGAGTTAGCTCCATGGCCAGCAGGTTTCCAAGCTTTTAAACCTTCTTGGTTAGTTTTAGTTTTACTCTACTGGAGCCTTGCATTACCGGATAGAGTAAGTATTGGTTGGGCATTTTTACTCGGGGTTTTATGGGATATTGTGCTAGGCTCTATTCTAGGCGTGCATGCATTAGTGCTTTCTGTCGCCTTCTATTTTGTTTCTAAATATTACTTAATGTTGCGCAATCTTTCCCTTTGGTTTCAAAGTTTATTGGTCCTTCTTTTCGTTTTTGCCATTCGAGTGGCTATTTTCTTGGTTGAATTCTCTTTACATGGGGCATTTTTAAACTGGCAGGAAATCTTTGGCGCCATCGCATCAGGCGTGTTATGGCCGTGGGTATTCTTATTGATGCGCACAGCACGTCGACGAGTCGGATTGCATTAATCATAAAAAAAGCTGATGAAGATATTCATCAGCTTTTCTTTTTAGTTTTTACGACGGTAGTTTGTTTTTCTCGTCGTAGTATTTCTTGTTTGAGGCGTAGGGTTGCGTTTTAAACGATAAGGTTTTGGAATATCAGTAATCAATGAATTCGGGTCATATTGACTGACGGGAATAGAATGACCAATGTATTCTTCAATTGCCGGTAAATTCATCGCATATTCTTCACAAGCAAAGCTGATCGATACACCACTTTCACCAGCTCGACCAGTACGGCCAATACGGTGAACGTAATCTTCTCGATCATCAGGTAAATCAAAGTTAAAGACGTGTGTCACATCTGAAATATGTAATCCACGCGCGGCAACATCGGTTGCGACGAGAATATCGAGCTCACCATCGGTAAATTGTTTGAGCAATGAAAGACGTTTTTTCTGTGCCACATCACCCGTGAGCAATCCCACACGATGACCATCGGCTGCTAAATAGCCCCAAATTTCTTCACATTTATGTTTAGTATTCGCAAAAACAATGCAACGCTCCGGCCATTCTTCTTCCATTAACGTGAGCAAGAGAGGAATTTTGTCTTCATTTGAGGGATAGAATAGTTCCTCTTTAATTCGATGCCCCGTTTTTTGTTCTGGTTCAATTTCAATGTATTCTGGGGAATTCATATCTTCAAAGGCAAGTTCTCGTACTTTGTAAGAGAGCGTTGCTGAAAAGAGCATAGTGAGCCGTTCTTGCGGAGAAGGACATTTACGTAATAAATAACGAATATCACGAATGAAACCTAAATCAAACATACGATCCGCTTCGTCCAATACTACGACTTGGATATCATCTAAACGGATAATCCCTTGTTTCACGTAGTCAATCACACGACCAGTTGTACCAATTAAAATATCCACACCGGCTTCAATCGCTTTGAGCTGTTTATCATAGCCATCCCCACCATAAGCCAGTGCGGTTCGTAATCCACTTGTTTTTGCTAATAATTCTGCATCATGATTAATTTGTACAGCCAGTTCACGGGTTGGAGCAAGAATTAATGCGCGAGGTTGATTGGTAGCAAAATCAGGTTGATGCGTTAATAAATGATGAAATGTTGCCGTTAAAAATGCCATTGTTTTACCAGTGCCGGTTTGCGCTTGGCCAGCAACATCTTTTCCTTGTAAGGTAATAGGTAACGATAACGCTTGAATAGGGGTGCAATATTCAAATCCCTTGTCTTGTAGGGCTTTTTGTACGATAGGATGTAATGGAAGATCAGCAAACCGCTGCTGACTTAAATAATTTTCTTGCATAATAAATAACAGGTTCTCAGAAATAAATGGGGCTAAGGATACCATGAAGTCGGAAAAATATCCTTAAAAATAAAACGCTTATTAACAGGTTTAAGCTTGGGATTGAGCAGATTGGGTTCGTTCCCATTTTCTTGCAATATAGCTACAAGTTGGGTGCAAAGTGAGCTTTTTAGCTTGGATAAAATGAATTAAGGCTTGATAGAGTTTGTCTGCCATACCTTGTCCACGAAGAGAATCATCAACAAACGTGTGATTAGCATTAATGGTATCGGGTGTTTCATAAAAATAGGTGAGTTTCGCGATTTTCTTGCCTTGATCATCGAGTAAGAAAAACTCACCCTGTTTACCATTGTCGTGATGCTGAAGACTCATTTGATACTCCATTCATCACTGATATTGGGATCCATGGCAAAATCAGCAGTATCACTTGGAATAGCTTTTTCTTCTGCAGCCCATTCTCCTAAATCAATGAGTTGGCAGCGTTTGCTGCAAAAAGGGCGAAATTGGCTTTCCTGCGTCCAAGGCACAGGCTTTTGGCATGTCGGGCAAGGGACTTCAAAAATTTCATCAGACATTTTTCTTTCTCGATTCACTTAAATAAAATTGGTGCAATTCTAGCACTTTTTGTTTTAAGTGCGGTAAGTTTTCAGGCAATTTTGCATCATTTGAAATAATATCATCTGCCCATTTTAATCGTTCTTCACGGCTGACTTGTGCATTCATAATAGCTTGAATTTGCTGAATATTATTATGATCTCTCGATGATGCACGAGCCAGCTGAGTTTCAGGTTTAACATCGATAACAAGCACGCGATCGCAAAGTGTGGTGAGCTTGTTTTCAATAAGCAGTGGAACGACAAACAAAGTATAAGGAGCGGTCTGAGCATTTAACTGCGCTAACATTCTTTCGCGAATAGCAGGATGTAATAAATGATTGAGCCAGTTTTTTTCATTTTCGTCTGCAAATACTTTTTTTCGTAGCTCAGCTCGATTTAATTCCCCCTCTTCAGTCAGAATTGATTTTCCAAAGTGCTCAGTAATTTGAGCAAGCAGCGGTGAGCCTTTTTCAACCACTTCTCTAGCCACAATATCTGCATCAACAATGGGTACACCAAGTTCAACAAAGAGATTTGCAATCGTGCTTTTTCCACTACCGATGCCGCCAGTGAGTCCTACAATATAAGTCATGATATTCCTTGCTACTTGATTTAAGAGGAGGATGTTTTACATCCCCTCCTTAAACATAATATTTTTCAATGTTGCCAATATATTACATTTATAGGTTGATTGCACTGGTGATGATTAACGATAAACAAAGAAAGGGCGCGAAAGGTAAAACAGGTTTACGAGAAATCCAATAGACTATGATGCCTAATAGACAGGCAATGAATAAGAAAAGTGGTAAGTGCGCGATGGTGAGATAAGCGCCGATTCCTAAAGCGAGCCAATAATCGCCACGGCCTAACGCTTCCTTCTTATAAAACCATTTAGACAAATGGTAGATGATATAAAAAACACCGAAAAAACTAACCGCACTTTCTAAACTTTGAGAAAGCGTCAGAATTGAAAACTCTTGATGTGCGCCGAATAAACCCAGGAAAAATAAAAACAGGCAAGGTGTCGGTGAAATCAGTTGATAATGCCAGTCTAGCCAACTGATAACAAAAAGTAGACTAAGCGTAATCGCGAGCCATAAAGTAAATAATTCATCCTGAAGAAAATAATAGAGTGTAGCAAAACAGAGTCCAAACCCTAAAAAATAAAGGAAAATATGACCACACTTTTGAGATTGAATGGCTGCTTTTTTGCTATGGAAAATGGGTCTGTTTTCAGGATAAAGTTCGATATAGTTCTGATAAATTTCTTGTTGTAGATTGGGGATAAAACGAACGATATAAAGCCAAGCAAAGATGCCCGCTAAACCACCCAATAAGAAAAAGGCGAATGTCATCATTGGATTACCGAACCCATATTAAAAATTGGCAGATACATGCCCATCATTATGATACCAATTAAACTACCAATAATGAGCATCATTAATGGCTCTAAAAGTTGGGAAAGTAAATCAATTTGATGATTAAGCTTTTCTTGATAGTTGTCAGCAATATGGCGTAACATCAACGCAAGTTTTCCACTTTTCTCTCCAATTTGTAGCATTTGCTGCGCTTCCATTGGGAAAAGATGGCTACTAACGCTTTCTGAAAATGGATAACCTTGAGAAACCCACTGTAAAATTGACCGCACTTCTTGTTGCAGCAGAATATCGCCTTTCAAGGTGCGCCGTGTTTGCCAGGTTTGTTGTTTGGGTAGGAAACTATTTAAGGCTGGCGTTAATGCTACTCCGGATTGAAGCATTAATTGCAGGTTATGGCTAAAACTGATTAAACGAGAAAGGCAAATGATATTGCCCCAAATCGGCACGTGACTAATTAGTGCATTCTTTTTTTGATTTAGCCAAAGAGAATGTTTTAATGCCATCTTTAGCATAAAAATAGCGAAAATACAGACAATCATCAACGCGATAAAATGATGTTGTAGGAATTGAGACATGGCTAATAACACAGCAGTCAATGTAGGCAGCTCTGCTGAGTTTTCTCCATACATTTCAGCAAATTGTGGTACCACGAAAAGCAGTAAAATCAACGTAAGTGATAGTGAAATACCTAATATCATGGCAGGATAAAGCATAATTTTTTGCAATTTGCGTTGAAGCGTTAATGATTGCGTTCGACGTTCGGCAATTTTAGTGCATACCTCCGCCAGTTTTCCTGTCATCTCTCCCACTTGAATAAGTTGAATTTCTTGGAAATTTAAATACTTTCCTTGCATTTCCAAGCTTTGTGAAAACGGAAGACCACTTTCAATTAATTCAATTAAGGCACCAAGCCACTGATGCAAACCCAATTGTGTGCAGTTGTCTTGTAAAATATGTAATGCATTTTTTAATGGAATGGCTGAGCTGAGTAATGTAGCCAGTTGATTCAATAAAGCACTGATTTCTGCATTTTTAGGTTTCTGATTAAGTTGCCAATCTTGTTGTAAACGAATTTGGCTAAAACCTTTTGCGATTAATTGAAATTGTGCAGCTTGTTTAGATTGAGCAACAAGGCTACCTTTTTGCCATTGTTGTCGCTGATCATAGGCTTGGAAATAAAAGAGTTTTTGCTTTGCCATGGTGATACCTATTTTTTACCTAACACGCGTTGAATCTCATCGAGATCGGTGACGTGATCTTTTACTTTTTCTAACGCGCTTTGATAAAGTGAATCGAAATCAGTTTGGTAGCGATTGTTTTCGCATTGTAAAAATTGATACACACCAATACGACCTCGATATCCCTGATGGCAATCGCAAGACTCACTAAAATGTTGACCGCACTTTAAGCAACGTTTGCGTACCAATCGTTGTGCGATAACTAATAAGAGACTATTTTCAATTTCATGAGATTGAATGCCTAGTTGTTGCAAGCGTGAAATTGCTGAGATGGCATCGTTGGTATGTAAGGTGGAAAGCACTAAATGACCGGTTTGACCAAAAAATAGAGTTCAAAAAGTAAAAAAGATATGCTTACTATTAAACAAATTACAGAAGATACCGATAAGGTAAT
>CABSXY010000096.1 GCA_902481695.1 uncultured Haemophilus sp.
CAGCTTCTATCACCTCAGTTATTTGTGCCACTGATACATCGGTATCATTCCTCACGAGCCTTTGTCCGACAATGGAACGAAATAGAAACTGTTGGATTATTGGGTTTATTGTGGTTTCTACAGCAGTTCTTGTCACTGTTGGGAAACCTGCTGCAGTACTGGTTTTTGTGGGAACCCTAAATGGTTTAATTTTACCAATAGCACTAGCCTTGATTTTATTAGCTGCTTATCGAAGCAATATTGTTGGTAGCTATAAACACCCAATTTGTTTAGCTTTTGCTGGCTGGTTTGTAGTAATAATCATGGCAATATTAAGTGGAAAAACGATTATTTCTTATGTATCTAGTTTTCTTAGCTAACGATAAAATACCCGCGAAAGTACGGGTGTTTTTTTATCTATTTCTTGAATATATGGCCTGCGCAAACGTTTGCTTTTTGCCTTTCTTAGTATTAGAATGCCTCGATTTTTATTAGGAAGGAGACAATTTAATGAGTTCGGAAAATTTTAGTTTAAAACCCGTTCCCCATAATGAGCGAAAAGGTGCGATAGCGTTAACATTTGTCATGTTAGGTTTAACATTCTTTTCAGCGAGTATGTGGACGGGGGGAACATTAGGGACATCGTTAACCTATAATGATTTCTGGCTTGCCGTTATTTTAGGTAACCTAATGTTAGGTATTTATACCTCTTTTCTTGGCTATATTGGGGCTAAAACAGGATTAACCACGCATATTTTAGCGCGCTATTCATTTGGTATTAGAGGTTCGTGGTTACCATCTTTATTACTTGGCGGTACTCAAGTAGGTTGGTTTGGTGTTGGCGTGGCGATGTTTGCAATCCCAGTTAATAAAGTAACCGGTATTGATGTCAATTATTTAATTCTTGGCTCTGGTTTATTGATGACGATTACGGTCTTCTTTGGTATTTCAGCGCTAACTATTCTTTCCACTATTGCGGTACCAGCTATTGCCATATTAGGTTCTTACTCAGTTTACCTTGCCGTTACGAATGCCGGTGGCTTAGAAGTATTGCAACATATTGTGCCAAAAGAAAGCATTTCTCTCTCAATGGCGATCACATTAGTTGTAGGCTCCTTTATTAGTGCGGGCTCATTAACTGCCGATTTTGTTCGATTTGGTCGAAAAGCAAAGCAAGCAATCATTATTAGTATGATTGCTTTCTTTTTAGGTAACTCATTAATGTTTATTTTTGGTGCAGCAGGCGCGGCAGTAACGGGAATGTCAGATATTTCTGATGTGATGGTTGCTCAAGGTCTTATTATTCCAGCTATCATTGTACTCGGCTTAAACATTTGGACGACAAATGATAATGCGCTTTATGCTTCAGGTTTAGGTTTTGCGAATATTACGGGATTAAGTAGCCGCACTTTATCTGTCGTTAATGGTATTATCGGAACCTTATGTGCCTTGTGGTTATATAATAATTTTGTCGGCTGGCTGACTTTCTTATCTTCAGCAATTCCTCCTATTGGTGGTGTCATTATTGCTGATTATATTTTACGTCGTAAAGCCTATGAAAATTTTGAACAAGCTAAATTCTTAAATATAAATTGGACTGCGATCGTTTCAGTCATTATTGGTGTGGCTTGTGGTAAATTATTACCAGGCATTATCCCTGTGAATGCGGTGATTGGTGGGGCATTTACCTATTTGGTTTTAACACCATTACTCGGTAAAAAATTAGCGATGAAATAAGGAAAACGGATGTTAGTTAAAAATGTACACATTCATAATCGAGAAGGGTTATGGCAGATTTTAATTGAAGAAGGAAAAATTAGTCGAATTTTTCCTCAAGATGAGGTTTTTAATTATTCAGGTGAGATACTCGATGGTGAAGAAGGTATTATTTATCCGCCATTTGTAGAGCCTCATATTCATTTGGATGCAACACAAACAGCTGGGCAGCCTAATTGGAACCGATCGGGTACCTTATTTGAGGGGATTGAGCGTTGGGCTGAGCGTAAATCATTATTAAGCCATGAAGATGTAAAATCTCGAGCATGGAAGACATTAAAATGGCAGATTGCAAATGGGGTTCAGTATGTTCGTACTCATGTTGATGTCTCTGATCCAACATTAACAGCATTAAAAGCCATGCTTGAAGTCAAAAAAGAAATCGCCCCTTGGGTAGATTTACAGATTGTAGCGTTTCCACAAGAAGGTATTTTGTCTTATCCAAATGGCGAGAAACTATTAGATCAGGCTATGGAGATGGGCGCTGATGTTGTTGGAGGTATTCCACACTTTGAATTTACCCGTGAATATGGCGTGGAATCCATGCATATCGCTTTTGATATTGCTCGTAAGTACAACAAACAGATTGATATCCACTGTGATGAAATTGATGATGAACAATCTCGTTTTGTTGAAACTGTCGCGGCATTAGCCTTGAAATATGACATGGGGGAAAAGGTAACAGCAAGCCATACAACGGCCATGCACTCATATAATAATGCTTATGCATCACGCCTTTTCCGATTACTAAAAATGTCAAAAATTCATTTTGTGGCAAATCCATTAGTGAATATTCATCTTCAAGGACGCTTCGATACCTATCCAAAACGTCGTGGTGTAACACGAGTAAAAGAGATGCTCAAAAATAACATCAATGTCTGTTTTGGGCATGATGACGTGTTTGATCCTTGGTATCCGCTCGGTACAGCGAACATGCTGCAGGTATTACACATGGGATTACATGTGTGTCAGCTGATGGGATATGGTCAAATTAATGATGGGTTGAAACTGGTCACTGAAAATAGTGCAAAAGCATTAGGTTTAACGGATTATGGAATCAAAGAAGGTAACAGTGCAAACTTTATTGTATTGCCTGCAGAAAATGGCTTTGATGCCGTACGCCGTCAAGTTCCTACACGTTATTCTATTCGTCATGGTAAAGTGATTTCTGAAACTCAATTGGCGAAGACTACTATCCATTTATCCGATAGTGAACAAGTGAACTATCGTTAATCATTGAAAGTGCGGTCAAAATTTAAGAGAAATTTGAACCGCACTTTTTCTTTTAAATTTTATATCAATTCCATTCATATAAAATCACAATAAAATTCACATCCATCTAGACGTCTAAATCTTTAATGAGGACGTTAATTTTGTTACACTCAATCTATCTTAAAATTAATTAAATATAGGAAAGCAAAATGAGCAAACTTTTTCCAAATGCCACTATTCGTACTTCTGCACCATATCGTTTTGATATTGTAGGCAGTTTTTTACGTCCAGAGGCTTTAAAACAGGCTCGTCATCAATGCAGTTGTGGCGATATTTCTTGTGCTGATTTAACGCAAGTTGAAGATGCAGAAATTGCAAAATTGGTAGAGCATCAAAAAAATGTCGGATTGCATGCTGTGACCGATGGTGAATTTCGTCGTACTTTTTGGCATTTAGACTTCTTAGCTGCATTAGATGGCGTGAAAGAAGTGGATGCTGAAAAATTCTCAGTGCAATTTAAACACGATAATGTACGTCCCAAAACATTAAAAATTGTAGATAAGATCGGCTTTTCAGAGAGCCATCCTTTCGTTGAACATTACCGCGCATTACAAAAAATCGCAGGGGAGACTGAAGTTAAATTAACGATTCCTTCTCCGTCAATGCTGCATTTAATTTGTACAGTACGTGCTACAGATTATCAGCCGATTGGACGTTATAAAGATAACAATCAGTTGTTATTAGATGATATTGCCGATGCTTATATTGACGCAATGAATATCTTCTATAAATTAGGCTGTCGTAACTTACAGTTGGATGATACAAGTTGGGGCGAATTCTGTGCGGAAGATAAACGTAAAACCTATACTGAACGTGGTTTAGATTTAGACCAAATTGCCAAAGATTATGTATATATGTTAAATAAAATCGTGGCAGCGAAACCAGCAGATTTAGCGATTACAATGCATATTTGCCGTGGTAACTTCCGTTCAACTTGGTTCTCGGCTGGTGGTTATGAGCCTATCGCAGAAACCTTATTTGGTCACTGTAATGTGGATGGTTTCTTCTTGGAGTATGACAGTGATCGTGCAGGTGATTTCAAACCTTTACGCTTTATTAAAAATCAACAAGTAGTGTTAGGGTTAATCACCTCTAAATCGGGCGAATTAGAAAACCGTGATGAAATTATTGCCCGTATTAAAGAAGCGGCGCAATATGTGGATATCAATCAACTTTGCTTAAGTCCACAATGTGGTTTCGCTTCAACAGAAGAAGGTAACATTCTGACCGAAGAGCAACAATGGAAGAAACTCGAATTTATCCGTAGTATCGCGGAAGAAGTTTGGGGTAAATAATTTCAATTGGAATGTAAAAGGGATAACGGTGAAAGCGGTTATCTCTTTTTTTATGAAAGTGCGGTTAAAAATGACCGCACTTTTACACAATAAAAAAGGAAGTCTATCGACTTCCTTTTATGTTATTTCAACTTAATTATTTTTGACGCATCGCAGGGAATAGGATCACATCACGGATAGATGGAGCGTTAGCATAAAGCATTGCTAAGCGGTCGATACCTAAACCTTCACCTGCTGTTGGTGGTAAACCGTGTTCAAGTGCAACAACGAAGTCATCATCTTTAAACATCGCTTCATCATCACCTGCTTCTTTCGCTGCAACTTGTGCATCAAAACGTTCGTTTTGGTCTTCAGCGTCGTTTAATTCTGAGAAACCGTTACCAATTTCACGACCACCGATGAACAATTCAAAACGGTCTGTTACTTCTGGGTTTTCATCGTTACGACGTGCAAGCGGAGAAATCTCAGCTGGATGAGCCATTAAGAAGGTTGGTTGAATTAAGTGATGCTCAGCCACTTCTTCAAAGATCGCATTCACGATAGAGCCTAAGCCCCAAGATTTTTGTACTTCGATACCTAAGCGTTCAGCGGTTGCTTTTGCACGATCGAAGTCATAAAGATCTTCTTTTACGATACCTTTATCAGCACCATATTTAATGGTTGCATCATGTAATGTGATACGCTCAAACGGTTTGCCGAAGTCAAATTCTAAATCACCGTATTTCACAATGGTTGTACCAAGAATATCCATCGCGAGTTTGCGTAGTAATTCTTCGGTGTTATCCATTAAATCATGATAATCTGCATAAGCTTGGTAGTATTCAAGCATAGTGAATTCTGGATTGTGACGAACAGAAACCCCTTCATTACGGAAGTTACGGTTTAATTCGAATACACGTTCAAAACCACCAACAACTAAACGTTTTAAGTAAAGCTCTGGTGCGATACGAAGGTACATATCAACATCCAATGCGTTGTGGTGAGTGATAAATGGACGAGCAGATGCACCGCCCGGAATCACTTGTAGCATAGGGGTTTCTACTTCCATGAAACCTTTAGAAATAAAGAATTCACGAATACCCGCAATCACTTTTGAACGAATAATAAATGTGCGGCGAGATTCTTCATTAGAAATTAAATCTAAGTAACGTTGACGATAACGTGCTTCCATGTCAGTTAAACCATGGAATTTGTTTGGTAATGGACGAAGCGCTTTGGTTAAAAGTTGAACTTCCGTTGTTTTAATGGTTAATTCATTGGTTTTGGTTTTGAAAAGTGTACCTTTCACCCCAATAATATCGCCTAAATCCCAGCTACCTACATCTTCTTCATAAACGCCTTCTGGAAGGTTATCACGAGCAACGTATAATTGAATTTTGCCACTCATATCTTGTAAGGTAATAAAGGTGGCTTTACCCATTGCACGACGGGTCATAATACGACCAGCAACGGCAACTTCAATGGCTTTTTCTTTTAATACTTCGCCATCTTCGGCTTCATACTTATCATGTAAATCTTGAGCAAGGGCATCTCGGCGGAATTGATTCGGGAACGCATTACCTTTTGCACGTAATGCGGCTAATTTTTCACGGCGAACTTGCATTTCACCATTGAGATCTAATTCTTTAACTTCTTGTTCAGACATATCCTTTACCTCGCTAGTTTGTAATTAGAATGTGATTTATTGAAAATAAAAAGGTTTCTTCTATTCTACCCATAGCATTGTTTTTTGTTAAGCCTTTTTTAATGAAGTCATCTGTTTTATAGGGAAAGCGTTGGTGATAAATGCAGGAAAGCAAAATTGTGCTATTTTTTTAATCAAAACGTTTATCATTATGTCTTGATATTCATACAAACAAAAAGAGCGGTCAATTTTCCAAAGGTTTTAAACGTTGAAAATACTGACCGCTCTTTGCATAGAATGATTAATTAAAGATCGAAATCGCCGAAATCATTGGTATCGACTTTAGAGTCAATTTGACCAACAAGGTAAGAACTCACTTCGACTTCTTGTGGCGCCACTTGTACGTTGTCAGAAACAAGCCATGCATTAATCCATGGAATTGGGTTAGAACGCGCACCAAATGGTAATGGAAGACCAACGGCTTGCATACGGATATTGGTGATATATTCCACGTATTGCACCAAAATGTCTCTGTTCAAACCAATCATTGAACCGTCTTTGTACTTCAATCGGTGAGTAAAGTGAATCAGTTTTTAAAACATTTTTCATGTAGGCATAATCCTCTTCGATTGCGCCTTTAGTCAATTTATCTAGCACAAGCGTAGATATTTTGTCATCAGATGGGGTGGTTAATTGTAAAAAATAGGAGTATGTGTAAATTATTTATTGTTTATAAAATATCATGATATTGTAAGGTTTACTAGATATATACAATAAGTACCATTTGAATAAGGTTTGTTATTAATAGAATTATATATGGTAACCATATTAGCCATCTATTCTTTGAAAAAATAATTCTTATATCGCTAAATTTATATTCAGAAATATTAGTTTTTACTCCATTTGTGGGGATATAAGGATCTCTTGAATTTGTTAGTATTTTATTTAAACTGTTCTCAATGTCATGAGATAACGTAATACCTTGCCATCTCTGAATTATGACTTAAGCATAAGACTCTGTATGGTAGGGTGTTACATTATGGTATAGCTTGCTTCATACCAACAATCTCCGTGGGATCGACCCTTACTCACGTAAGGTTTATTACTTGGACGACCCAGTGCACTTGCTGGTTAGTTGTGCGAAGTTGTGATAAAGAGTTGAGATTGCAATTGCCGTTTCTTTCTGACAGACTATCAGCACCATAGGGATAAGAATTATAGCAAGACATACCA
>CABSXY010000097.1 GCA_902481695.1 uncultured Haemophilus sp.
CTAGCAGATGCCGGTGCAAAAGTGATTAATAACAGTTGGGGTTCAAACCGTCGTGTCAATTCATCCTTTGCCGGTGCACAAGGCTATAAACCAAAATATGGTTGGCGTGATGTGCCTGAATATGGCGTGCAATACTACGATGTACCAAAAGCACCCGAACCAATTTCCAGTCCTGCGGCGCATATTTATTTAAGCAATTTAGGTGAAGCTGAAAAAGCTTATTATCAATTTGTCACGAGCGGTGAGAAAAACTTTGTTGATGCGGCTTATGAAGTAGCTAAAAATAGAAAAGTGATTCAAGTCTTCACGGCGGGTAACCGCAGTATGATGGCGGAATCCTTTACGCGTGCCATGTTGCCACATTTTAGACCTGATGCAGAAAAATACTGGGTAAACGTCACCGGGCAAGTGGGTGGTGAAGGCTATCCGAATGACTCAAATGAAGATGTAAGCGATGAAAAAGCAGGCGCAGATATTCAAGAATTTAACCTCGCTGGCCATTCAAAATGGTGGACGATTGCAGCGCCATCCGCCAACATCTATTCCTCCTACATTCAATTACAAGACAACAATACTTATGGTGACCCTATTTACAAATCAGCCGGTGGTACTTCAATGGCTGCGCCTCACGTAAGTGGTGCATTAGGTGTTATCTTTTCTCGCTATCCATACATGACAACCGATCAAGCGCGTGATGTCATGCTAACCACAGCAAGACAAACCACGCTTCGTAAAGGGCTTGAAGGTAAACCGTTAGAACGTTGGGAAACTGAACAAGGTGTACCAAGTAACGTTTGGGGTTGGGGGATTTTAGATCTTGGCAAAGCCATGTTTGGCCCAGGTCAATTCTTAGGGAACGTGAAAATCAACCTCAATCAAAATGATGTTTGGTCAAATGATATTAGCGATAAAGCCATCAAAGCACGTCAAGTCGAAGATCAAGCTGAAGCTGCCACTTGGACAACGCGCAAAGCAGAATTACAAGCGTTAATGCAAAATCGTGCAGGGGCGACAGCTGAAGAAAAAGCGGAATATCAAGTCGGTTTAGCGCGTGAAGCCGCTCGCAATGAACGTGCCGCACAAGGCTACGTTGGTGCATTAACTAAAAATGGGGCTGGCACCTTAACGCTCACGGGTAATAACAGCTTCACCGGAGCAATTACCGTGAATGACGGTCAGCTTTCAGGATTAAATCAATCTCTTGGTTCGGCACAACAAGTCATCGTAAAACAAGGTGCAACATTGGAAGTGTTACCAACAGCTGAAGTCACTAAACCAAGTGAGAATGGATTTGTTACCGAAACCTTAACCAGCACCGCAAAAACCGTGACCGCAACAGTGGAAAAAGGTGGTCGTTTCTTACTGAATAATGGTATTGCTAACGTCAATGCAACCTTTGCAGACGGTTCTATTTTAGTGCCAAATAAATTTAACGAAGAAATTCTGCCTCAATTACAACAAGATCCACAAAAAGTGGTGTCAGTGCAAGGTACTGGCTCATTTGTGGGGGCTGAAAATGCGATAGTTGAAACACCTCGCACTTATGATTTCCTTACGGTGAAAAATGAAAGTAATGCGAATACGTTGAAAGTGACCGTTCAGAAAAAAGCCCTTGCATCTGCAGCAACCACTGAAAATGAAGCGGCTATCGCCAACACCTTAGATGCAGCAACAAACAGCCCTGCTTACCAAAACCTTGTTTTGGGAACTGAAGAGAATGCTCGCCAAGCTTTTGCTCGTTTAAGCTATGATGAAGATCTCGCTGCCCAACAACACAATGTGTTAAATGGCTTATTGCTTCGTCAGCAACTTGCCCAACCTGATGCAGTAAGAGCACAACTTAATACCGGCACACAAATTTGGACAAGTGGCACCTTCACTCACTTCAGCACGGATAGTTTAAGCAGCCATGCGTACAATCAACTTGTGGGTATTGATGCAACCATTGATACAAACAAACATTTAGGTGTATTTGTTGGTTCAACACAAAACAGCCACAAAATTGACCGCACTTCGAAAGATCGTGCCGTGCATTTAGGCTTAACAGCTGAACATCGTTTCAACGTGTTAACACCGAAAATTGGCTTTATTCAAAGCTGGGGTAAACACGAACAACGTGCAGAATTTGCGCAAGGTGTGAAAACTCATAGCCAAACACAAAATGTCTTTGCTGAACTTGCCTACACAGGCTTAAAAGGCGAACATTTTGCGATTGAACCTTATGCTGGCGTAAGCTATATGCACATCAAAAACAAAGGTGTGACAAAAGACGAAGTACAGTTAAAAGACAACAATCGTGATTTAATCGTCACCTCTGTAGGTTTACGTCCATCCATTCCATTTGCAATTGGTGGCGTTCAATTAAATCTATTAGGTGATGTAGCTTATCATCGTTTCCATAAAGATAAAGCCGCTGAAGGCAGCTTGGTTATCAATAACCAAGGTGTAGCGAATCTTTATGGTAAAGAATTGAAAAATGTCGTCACGACAGGTGTAGCATTACAAGCTCAATTTACACCAGTACTGAGTGTAAAAGTCGGCTATAAAGGTGCTTATAACCACGATACGAAAGCGAATAATGTTAATGCAGAATTACGTTTCTCATTTTAACGATATTCAATAAGACAAAAGCGCGGTCAGTTTTTGAGAAGTTTTAAAAATTGACTGCACTTTGTATTAGATACTTTTAGTTATATTCATTTCAAATATCTAAAAGCTTAGCCCTACAATGCTAAATTCTAAGAGATATATTTCTTAAATATCCAATCATTAAAATTCAATTTAATATTTCCACATATATTTCATCCTCAAACTTCTCAATACTAGAAATATCTAAAATGCACTCACCAATCCTTTTAACATGAAAACTGAATATAGAACTAAAACCAAACTCATTACTTTTAAAACATAAAAACAAGACACAAGGCTTATTAGGAAAGACTTTATTCCATTTAGCCTTGAAAGCATTAACAAAACAAAATGATTCTTTCTTAACATTCTTATGGATATAATCTTCAATATATATTTTATTAATAGAAAACTCATACCCAGAGAAATCTAAAAATTGCTCTCTAATATTATCAATAGTTATATCATTACTATACTCATCACTCCATAACCAACTAAAAAAAACACATTTATTTATCTCAACAAACCCCTTATCTAATATGCAAGATAATTCTGTAGATAAATTTTCATGACTACAAACATCATTAAAAGAATCTCTCATTTTTGGATTCATATAAATCATTTTTCTTCCCCAAATAATTTAAACCTTTATCTATAATCAGGTTATTCAATATTCCTTGTATATAAAAAAAGGTTTACTAACACATTGATATGATTCTTTGCTTTTATTTTCACAACAGAGAATATCACATAAGTATTCTCTGAACCCACTCCAACATTCGCATTTTTAATACTAGTAGATAAATAAAAAAGGCATCAATCTGATGCCTTTTAAATTCATTAACATGAAAAATTAACGTTCATTCCAACGTTTGATTGATTCGCGAATCACTTCTTTCGCTTCTTCTACATCGCCCCAGTGAGTCACTTTCGTTGAACCCGGTTTTTTCAATGCTTTGTAGTTGTTGAAGTGGAATTCAATTTGTTTGATTAATTGCGCTGGCACATCGGCAAGGCTATTGTATGCATTGCCGGTATCGCGATCATCTGCTGGCACACAAACGATTTTATCGTCTACTTCGCCATCATCAACGAATTTCATTACACCGATTACTTTTGCTTCAAGGAATACACCTGTTGCAAGTGGTTGGCGAGTTAATAATAAAACATCTAACTCATCGCCATCTTCGTCTAAAGTTTGTGGAATGAAACCATAGTTAGTTGGTTTTGCGAAGATCGCTGGCTCAACACGGTCTAACTGGAACGCTGCAACTTTACGGTTCCATTCGATTTTGTGGCAGCTACCTTCTGGAATTTCATTTACCACATTGATAATGCCGGCATCTACATCGCCTGGCGTTAAAATTTGATTAAAATCAGCCATTGTTTTTCCTTTTTTGATTACGTTAAAAACTCTCAGAGTATAGCAGTTTTTAGCCGATAAAAAAATATGGGAAAAACATCCTCAAAAGCGACCGCACTTTCCATCCAACTTCTATAAAACAATTACGCAAACGTTTACTTTTAAATGATTTACTATAAAATAGCACATCTTTTTGATTATTAACCTAGGGGACTTTATGTCAAGTTTAGAAAAAACCTTTGAACTCAGCAAACGCGGTTCAACGGTTCGTCAAGAAATCATCGCGGGTTTAACCACCTTCTTAGCCATGGTGTATTCCGTGATTGTTGTGCCTAAAATGCTTGGTGATGCAGGCTTTCCAGCTGAATCTGTGTTTATCGCAACCTGTTTAGTCGCGGGTCTTGGATCGATTTTAATCGGCTTTTGGGCAAATGCGCCAATGGCGATCGGCTGTGCGATTTCATTAACTGCTTTTACCGCATTTAGCTTGGTAATTGGTCAACATGTTTCTATTCCTGTGGCATTAGGTGCCGTATTCCTCATGGGTTTGGTGTTCACTTTAATTTCGGCAACAGGTATTCGCTCATGGATCTTACGTAACCTGCCATCAAGCATCGCGCACGGTGCAGGGATCGGGATCGGCTTATTCTTACTTTTAATCGCCGCAAACGGCGTAGGCTTAGTGGTCGGCAACCAAGCGGGTTTACCGGTTAAATTAGGTGATTTCACCTCGTTCCCTGTGATGATGTCCTTAATCGGTCTTGCATTCATTATCGGCTTAGAAAAAATGAAAGTGAAAGGCGGGATTTTATGGGTCATTATCGCGATTACTATCGTCGGTTTAATCTTCGATCCAAACGTAACATTCAATGGCCAAATTTTCAAAATGCCAACCTTTGGTGAAAACTCACTTTTCTTACAATTAGATCTCCAAGGTGCATTACAACCTGCCATTTTACCGATTGTTTTTGCGTTAGTGATGACAGCGGTATTTGATGCAACGGGTACTATTCGCGCCGTTGCAGGTCAAGCAGACTTATTAGATAAAGACGGACAAATCATCAACGGCGGTAAAGCCTTAACCTCTGACTCTGTAAGTAGCTTATTCTCAGGCTTATTTGGTACTGCGCCAGCCGCCGTTTATATCGAATCTGCGGCAGGTACAGCCGCAGGCGGTAAAACGGGTATCACCGCTATCGTTGTCGGCGTATTATTCTTATTAATGTTATTCTTCCAACCACTTGCATTCTTAGTGCCTGGTTATGCAACTGCACCAGCGTTAATGTATGTGGGCTTATTAATGCTAAGTAATGTGAGCAAATTAGACTTTGATGATTTCGTCGGCGCAATGAGCGGCTTAGTTTGTGCGGTATTCATCGTGCTCACCGCAAACATCGTAACAGGTATCATGCTTGGCTTTGCAGCATTAGTGATTGGTCGTATCGTGAGTGGTGATGTGAAAAAACTCAACATCGGCACGATTATCATCGCCATTATCCTCGTCACATTCTATGCTGGCGGTTGGGCGATTTAATTAAATACAATCTTGATAAGGCGAACGAATAGTTCGCCTTTTTTATTTCTAGCCTTAAAAAACAATCAAAAAACCAACCGCACTTTTACTTTACAAATCCCTAAATCCGCCTAAAATACAGGCCTTTAATACGGCTTGCCAAAAGCAAGCTACTGACCTGAAATCAGACAAGAGAACATTATGACAACCCCATTTAAACCTGAATTACTCTCCCCTGCGGGCTCCCTCAAAAATATGCGCTATGCCTTTGCTTATGGCGCAGATGCCGTTTATGCAGGCCAACCACGTTACAGCTTACGTGTACGCAACAATGAATTTAATCATGCCAATTTAAAAATCGGGATCGATGAAGCCCATGCACTTGGCAAAAAATTCTATGTGGTCGTGAACATCGCACCGCATAACTCCAAACTCAAAACCTTTATTAAAGATTTACAACCTGTGATCGACATGGGCCCTGATGCCTTAATTATGTCTGACCCAGGCTTAATTATGTTGGTGCGTGAAAACTTCCCGGATATTGATATTCACCTTTCTGTACAAGCAAATGCGGTAAACTGGGCAACGGTAAAATTCTGGAAACAAATGGGGTTAACCCGTGTGATTTTATCGCGCGAATTATCCATTGAAGAGATCGCTGAAATTCGCCAACACGTACCCGATATCGAACTCGAAATTTTCGTACACGGTGCGTTGTGCATGGCATATTCTGGCCGTTGCTTACTTTCTGGCTATATCAACAAACGCGATCCAAACCAAGGGACTTGCACGAATGCTTGCCGTTGGGAATACAAAATGGAAGAAGGCACTACGGATGAAGTGGGTAACATCGTACCGAAAATCGATCCCGCTCAACAAATTGAAGTGAAAAACGTGGCGCCAACCTTGGGCGAAGGCGCGGTAACAGATAAAGTCTTCCTTTATACCGAGTCACAAAAGCCCGATGAGCAAATGACGGCGTTTGAAGATGAGCACGGCACCTACTTTATGAACTCGAAAGATCTACGTGCCGTACAACACGTGGAAAAATTGACCGCACTTGGTGTGCATTCTTTAAAAATCGAAGGCCGTACTAAATCCTTCTATTACTGTGCAAGAACCGCTCAAGTTTATCGCAAAGCCATTGATGATGCGGCTGCGGGCAAACCATTTGATGAAAGCTTAATGGATACATTGGAATCCCTTGCGCATCGTGGTTATACCGAAGGTTTCTTACGTCGCCATACGCACGATGAATACCAAAATTACGAATACGGCTACTCTATCTCTGAACGCCAACAATTTGTCGGTGAATTTACTGGTAAACGTAATGAACAAGGTATGGCTGAAGTGGCGGTGAAAAACAAATTCTTGCTTGGTGATGAAGTGGAAATGATGACTCCACAAGGCAACATCGTCTTTAAAATTGAAAAAATGCTCAATCGTAAAAATGAAAATGTGGAGGCCGCACTTGGCGATGGCCACTTTGTCTTTTTAGATGTGCCACAAGACATCCAACTTGATTATGCATTGTTGATGCGTAACTTGGTCAACACCAACACACGCAATCCACACAACTAATTTGTTAAAAAAATGTTGCATTTGTTAATAAATGTACTATAATACATTCCATACCTGATTTGTTAATTCAACAAC
>CABSXY010000098.1 GCA_902481695.1 uncultured Haemophilus sp.
GTAATTTAAAACAATAAAAACAGTAAGTTAAAAATACACTATACAATTATTCTCAAAATAAAAAACAGGCCGTCTGAAAATCTTTCAGATTGAAATGAGTTTTTTGCATAAAAACCTTTTAAATATATTGAATAGTCGGTAAATAACCGATCGTTAAATCTAACGGGCGATTGCTGGTTATTGTATTTTTTCTGTTCTCAATGAAAAATCTTGATGTCATCGCTTTTTCACCCTGATTAAAGAAAATTTCAATAATTGAACGATCAAAGAAAATTTCGACAGTTTGCAGATTTTCAACTTCGCAGAAGCGTTTGGTATCGAATTTTTCCATTAAATCGGTTTGTTCGCTTTGACTGCGATCTAAACAAACCAAGCTATTTTCATAAGAAAGTCGTAATGATTGTCCTTTTTCATTTTGGAAGAAGGTTAAGTCAAAGGCTTGGTTATTTGCCTCAAATTTAAGATAGGCACGATCTAAATTGGCAATATCCGCTTTTTTATCAAGATGAAACGCTGAAAGTGCGGTCAGATTTTCGTCTATTTTAGCAATCGGACGTTGATAAATTTTCGTGCCTTCTAAGCGCAATTCTCTTGGCAAGGTTAAAGCAGAATGCCATTTAAATTTGTCTGTCGGATAGGTTAGGTCCGGCAAACCGATCCAGCCGAAAAGCACCGCATGAGTTTGGTTATCTAAGCCAGCAAATGTTTGTGGTGCGTAGAAATCAAAGCCCTGATCTAATTCGCCGATGTACTCTGCTTCAAAGGTTAAATCTGTTAATTTCCCCACAGCATAAGTCGCATGATAATTATTTTGGAATTCATGCGCTTCTCGAACTTTACCTTGTGGCGACCAAATAAAGACATCTTTATCTCCGAGCTTCAATAGGTCAGGGCATTCCCACATAAACACGTTTGTATTGTCAAAAGCAGGTAAGGAAAGCTCGCCTAATAAACGAGGCATATCTTCAAGATTGTCCATTTCAAAAATAATGGCTGTTCCTGTGAGGTTTTCTCGTTGTGCACCACAGATAAAACGGATTTTTCCGTCTTCAGTAAAATACGGTTTAGGATCACGAACATGCTCTGTATAACCTTCAGGCGCATTTTCAATTAACGGACGTTTGTTAAGCAATTTCCCATTAAGATCGAAAATCGCTAAATTTTGATAAGGCACGCGTTGATTATCACTTGGGCGACGGGTATTGCCAGTGTAGAACATGGCCAATTTATCACCGACTTTCAAAGCACCACCAGAATAGCATCCATGAGATTCAAAAAGTTCGCAAGGAATCAGATCATCCGCTGATTGATAATGTAGGAAGTCTTTCGTAATTAAATGCTTCCAATGTTTCATCCCGTGAATTGCATCGAATGGAAACCATTGGTAGAACAGATGATACTTTTCACCATCAAAGATCAAACCATTCGGGTCATTCATTAAGCCGGTTGGTGGGGCAATATGAAAGTGCGGTCGAAAATCTTTGTCTTTTTGCACGGTTTCAGCAATTTCTGCGAGCTCGCCTTTTTCTGCGGCTAGAATGCTTTTGTATTTGCCATTATTGAAAATAGTCATAATTTAATCTTATTTTGGTAAGGTATTTTTTAAGCAATCATAGCGTTGATTCATTGCTTCAGCCCATGTTTTTAATGATTTGATGGTTTCATGTTGTGAAGCATGAGTCCAAGCATCGCGAAATAATAGAAAATCAATTGCACACACGGCATTCAATGTGCCGATATTTAATTCTTCACCAAAACTATCAATGGCTTTTTTTAGTTCAATTAAGCTTCGCTCAGTGCGGTCAAAAATTTGCTGATGACGTTCAAGCCACCATTGCTCTTGTGGACGAAGGCATTTTTCAGGTGCTACGGATATTTCATTCTCTAAAATACCATCGGCTAAATAATGTAAACGGAGAATTTCCCAACGTGTCTCGCTGTTTCCATAAAGTGAAGGTTGCGTACCAATGTGATCGAGATATTCAGCAATGAGTGAACTGTTATAAAGCCATTCACCATTTTCTCGTTGTAATGCCGGTAAACGACCAAGAGGATTGTCTAAATTATGGGGGGAATTCTTATCTAAACCACTGGTTGCGAGGAGTAATTCAACATGATCTTGTAATTGATGATATTGCACTACAGCACGAGCTTTTCTAGCATAAGGGCTAGAGTTGGAATACCAAAGTTTCATAAATATCTCCTAAATTATCTTCATAAATAAAAGGTGTGGTTATTCGCAGCTTTGCACGCTAATTCGCTAAAAATGCTGCTAATTGTGTTTGATTTGGTAGAGCAGACATCGCCCCTTTTGCTGTCGTAGCCAGGGCTCCGCAGGCATTAGCTTGACGGATGATTTGCACTAATACATCATTTTCTTTCCAGTTTGGATGTTGTGAAAGGCCTGCAAGCAGGCCACCAACGAAAGCATCGCCTGCACCCGTTGTATCCACTGGCTGTAAGGCTTTCCCTGAAATCACATCTTTCTTACCTTCTAAGTGATAGAGAGCACCATCTTTACCTAAAGTCACGATAATCAATTTTTCAGGGTAAAGTGCGGTCACTTTTTCAAAGGCTTTTTCAAGGCTGTCAGTATTGGTTAAAAGCGTTAATTCTTCTTCAGAGAATTTCAATACGTCAGCTAAGGCAACGGCTTCCATTACCACGGTTTTCATTTCTTCTAAGCTTGACCAAAGAGACTCACGTAAATTAGGGTCGAAAGAGAAGAAACCACCAGCAGCTTTAATACGACGAATAGCTTCGAACGTCGCTTCGCGTGATGGATTATTAATCAGCGCAATAGAGCAGCAATGTAGCCATTCACCTTGTTGGAATGGGGGTAAATCGCTAGCTTGTAAAAACTGATCCGCACTTGGGTTTACCATAAAGGTAAAGCTACGTTCGCCATTATCTAAGCCGACGATAACGGTAGAGGTGCGATGTTGCGAATCTAAAATCATATGTTGTGTATTCACATTTTCCGCATTTAAGGTATCTTGCATAAATTGGCCAAGCGGATCATTACCTACACGACCAATAAAAGCACTCGGGCTGCCTAAACGTGCGACACCAACAGCCACATTTGCAGGCGCACCACCGGCACAGCGTAAATAATGATTTTCACCGTCAGGAATAAGATCGACAACCGCATCACCGGTTACCCAGATTTTTTGGCTCATATTATTTTCCTTCTATTGTGGATATCAGTTAAAAAATAACCGCACTTAAAAAGAGCGGTCATTTTCATAGGTGTTTTATGCGATGGTTACGCGTGCAAACTTACGTTTACCGACTTGGTAAACATTCGTGCCTTTCGGCGCGTTGGCTTTCATGTCTTCGACTTTTTCACCATTGATTTTCACACCACCTTGTTTCGCTGAGCGAATCGCTTCAGAAGTAGAAGGAACCAGTCCTGCTTCTTTTAACAAGGTTGCTAAACCAATTTCGCCTTCAAAGGTGAATTCAGGCATTTCATCTGGCATTGCACCTTTTTGGAAGCGGTTAATAAATTCTTGCTCAGCCGCCTCTGCCGCCGCTTCATCATGGAAACGAGCGATGATTTCTTTGGCTAATAAAATCTTCACGTCACGTGGGTTTTTACCATTTGCCACTTCAGCTTTTAATTCCGCAATTTCAGTGAGTGGACGGAAAGAAAGCAAGTTGTACCAATCCCTCATTAATTCATCCGAGATTGACATGATTTTACCGAACATATCGCTTGGTGCATCTGTCACGCCGATGTAATTACCTAATGATTTAGACATTTTCTTCTCACCGTCTAAACCAACAAGTAATGGAAGCGTAATCGCTACTTGTGGTTTTTGACCAGCTGATTTTTGTAATTCACGACCAACAAGTAAGTTGAATTTTTGGTCAGTACCACCAAGCTCCACATCTGCTTCTAATGCAACAGAGTCATAACCTTGTAATAAAGGATAAATAAATTCGTGAATTGCGATAGGTTGGTTGTTACCAAAACGTTTTTTGAAGTCATCACGTTCTAGCATACGCGCTACAGTATAGTTGCTTGCTAAACGGATCATCCCTTCAGTACCCAATTTACCCAACCATTCAGAGTTGAATACGATTTTTGTTTTTTGAGGGTCTAGAATTTTGTAAATCTGTTCTTTATAGGTTTCCGCATTGCGAAGCACATCTTCGCGGCTAAGCGGTGGGCGAGTGGTATTTTTACCAGATGGGTCACCGACCATACCAGTGAAATCACCGATTAAGAAATAGACTTCGTGGCCTAATTGTTGGAATTGACGAAGTTTGTTTAATACCACGGTATGCCCTAAGTGAATATCTGGAGCAGTAGGGTCTGCACCAAGTTTAATTTTAAGTGGGCGATTTTCTTTCAGTTTCTCGATTAAATCTGCTTCAGAAAGAATCTCATCAGTACCGCGTTTTAGTTCTGCGAGAACGGTATTAATATCAGTCATTCTATTTCCTAATGTTATTTCAATATTAAAGGCTACATTATAGAGATTATTCGACAAATTTGAATGCCTTGTTGTAAATTAAATGGAAAAAGGCCGCATAAATATGGCTATTCTGCGGCCTTGTTTATCTTGATATATTAACTTTTACAAGAGTTACCTTTTTTCTGAATCTTGCCAAAATCATTATGTGGATCAGGTTTACTCATATTATTAGGCGCACCTTTTTGTACCGGATATTTTGAATCCATTTGCCAAGCATTCCAACCACCATCATAGACATAAGTATTTTTCCATCCCATCATATTGGTCATAAACCAAGGTACACTAGCACGCCAGCCCGTACCGCAATAAAATGCAAGGTGATCATCTTTATTAATACCTTGCTGTTTCCAAAGTTCAACGATTTCTAACGGATTACGCAATGTATGATCGGGGTCGTAGTAATCGGCTAGATTTGATGAATCTGTACCTGCAAATCCCCATATTGCACCATCGGGTTCACCTTTTCCTGGAATGTAATCATAACCACTTATTTTTCCGGTATATTCATCCCATGAGCGATTGCTGATCAGTTTTAAGCCATTTTCCTTTTGCGCTTTAATAACATCATCAGGCATTGAAAGGTTGATTTCAGGATGTTGAGGAATGGTTGTGCCGAAACTTGCGACAGGAGTGGGGATATTTACTTGAGTTTCGGTAGGTAAATTCGCATCGACCCAACCGGTTAAACCACCATTTAGGAAACGGACATCTTCTACACCCGCCCATTTTAACGCCCATAATACTCGTAAAGCAGCAAGTTGATTTTCTGAATACAGTACAATCGTTTTGTCTTTAGCAATGCCGTTTTTAATTAAGTTTTGTTCAATAACTTTTGGTGTAGATAAATTCCAAACAGGATCGTTTTCAATCCAATCTGTATTAAAATGGTACGCCCCAACAATATGTTGAATGTAGGATTTAGCTTTTTCCAAATCCCCCCAAGATACTTCAAATATCATGAGTTTATCATTCGTGTAAGTTTCTGGTTTTTCTCCATGAATGACTGCATTCAGCCATTGAGGTGATACGCTTAATTGATAGTTTGGAAATGACTCAAGCGGGTAGTCGGCATTGGCATAATTAATAAAGTCTTTAAAGACTTTTACCTTATAACCTTTAGCAGCAAATTCAGTGCTGATACGTTGTAAATCATCCAAATTGCTGTCATAGAAAACAATCGTTTTATCTTTACTAATTCCTTTGTCTTTAGCAAAACTTTCAAATTTGTCATCAGCAATATAATCTAACCATGCTGTCGTAAATTGAATCGCACCTTTAATATGTCCACCTTTGGTGGCGTTTTGATCTTTAAATCCGTTGTACAGACTGTCGTGACGAGTATCTACAATCAAATAAGTGGGGTTATCGATATTTTTGAGAAGTTCTTCCGTGCTAATTTCGGTGACTTTATTTTGTTCACAAGCCGTTAATAAGGCTAGTCCTCCAAGTAATAAAGCAACTTTGTTTTTTTTCATCATATTCTCCTTGAATATTAAATTCGACATTGTGTTGTTTTGAAAATAAAGGTGCTGAGCCAAACCCCAATAAGTATCATCGCTGTAGCGATCCATCCTTGGGCAGAAAAATAAGCAGTAGCAACTAATGAATTTGTCACTGTGCAACCTCCAGCTAAACTAGCACCGATACCCATTACCACTCCACCTAGTAAACGGCGGAATAGCATATCTGGTGGTGGAAGAGTTAATTTGAAATCAGCACAAACTTTAGCACTGACAAAGGAACCTATGATAATACCTATAACAAATAAGCTTCCCCAGTTTAGATAGCGCTGTTGACCCGTCACAATATATTGAATGACATTGGCTGTAGGTACAGCAATACCATAGCCATAATTACGTCCGGTTTGTACACTTAAATACCATGCCAGCACACCAAGCATGCCTATCAATGCTGCACCAGTGAATAGAGGTAAGTATTTGAAACGTTTATTAGGATCTTGGAATTGATAGCGAGGATGTCGTATTTGATATATAAGCAGTAGTACCGTAATGAGGCATAAAGAGATGACTAGCCACCATGGGTTTATTTGCAGTTTTTGGTAGAAGTTATCGGTTACCATATTTTGTTGAAGTAACGGCGCAAGCCAATGTTTTAGTATGCCACTTTGTGCAGAAGCCACCGTTAGCGCAAAACTAAACAATGCCAACCAAGCACCTACAATGCCTTCACCACTACGAAACCATGTGCCACTACCACAACAACCGGCAGATGCCATACCGAGACCAAAGAGAAGTCCACCCAATACAGTCGCAGATAGAGAAAATTCCCCATTTGGCAACTCAATAAGCTCATAATGTTGTAGTGTGAAAAATCCTATGGATTGAATAGATATTGCAATACAAAGTGCGGTGGGGAATCGGAAGTTTTTTTGTGTAAAAATATTCCGAAAGCCAGAAACAAAGCAGAATTGAGAACGTTGTAATAGGATGCCAAAGAGCATTCCGATGATGATACCACTTAACATAGATTAAACCTTAATACATATGAGAGTGACGATGATTAGAGCACAAAATTGTATCAAATAAAATATCTTAAGCTATTTTTTATACATATTTTTGATTTAGATAAAAAAAACGCCTATTTGTGGGGAAATAGGCGTGAAGTTGGAGTGATTATCTGTTTGTTTTTGGAATGGCTAGATGA
>CABSXY010000099.1 GCA_902481695.1 uncultured Haemophilus sp.
TGATGAATTCATCAATTCTAAGGCTCTATAAGAAATCTCCTGTTCTGATGCATTATTACTTACCATTAATCTAATTTCATTTATAAAGTCTTTTTCACTATATCTGATCATTTTTATGTTCCAATTAAACTAACATATCAATGAATGAGCATTAATATGCAAAAATTTTCTATAACATACCACCTAGCTCATTGAAATATAAGCAAAAATTCCTAATTCATAAAAATAAAAAATACGGTTAAAAACATGGTAATTTTTAACCGCACTTTTATTAACTGATTAACTATTTAAACCTAAACTCTGTCCACTGGTAATAGCGTTCACCTGCTTTTTGAATACCACCATAATTCTGCCATTCTGGGTGGTTTGGGGTATCGGGAAGGCATTGGGTTTCAAGGGCTATGCCGCTGAAATCTTGATAAGTGCCACCTTCACGAGTTGGAGTGCCTGCAAGATAGTTTCCCGTATAAACCTGTAATGCTGCTTGGGATGTGAGCACTTCAAGGCTTAAATCTTCATTAGGGGAAGTCAATAATACACAAGGCTTTTGCCATGCTTTATTGACGATAAAGGAATGATCGTAACCTTTTGTTACCACTTGATCGCCTTGTTGAAAATCTTGTGCGATAGTTTTTGTAACACGAAAATCAAAGCTGGTATTCACCACATGTTTAAGTGGTGAATTTGGGATGCCTTCGCCATCAACTGGTAAATAGAAATCCGCATTAAGGCGTAATGTGTGATTTCGCACATCACTGCCCTGCTCTGCATTTTCTAAATTAAAATAAGCGTGGTTCGTTAAGTTCAGCGCAGTATCTTTATCGCTTTCTGCTTCATACTCAATTTTTACGCTATTTTCATCGGTCAGCGTGTAAAGCACATTAACTTGTACATTGCCTTCAAAACCTTGATCACCATCGGGAGACACTAGGGAAAAACGCACAAAATTCTGACCGCACTCTTCGACTTTCCAACGACGTTTATCAAAGCCTTCTTTGCCACCATGTAATTGATGTTTGCCTTGATTCGCAACCAGCTGGATTGTTCGCTCACCTAATTCAAATTGAGCGTTAGCAATACGGTTCGCATAGCGTCCTACGCTTGCGCCCAAATAAGCAGTTTGATGAGGATAATCTTCCACTTTGCAGCCGAGTAACACTTCTCGCAACTCACCATTCACCGGGACTTTGCAAGAAAGCCAAGTGGCTCCCCAATCCATAAATTGCACAGTCATGCCATTTGAATTGGTGAGTTGAACAAGTTGATAAGGCTGTCCATCTGGTGCATTGAACGCCGTTTTTTCTAGCATAGACTCACTCCTTGTGAGGCTGTGCAAACGTAGAAATCTTCTTTTAAACCCGTTTGTTTTTCATAATTATCGGCAATGATTTTGCGCACAGCTTCGACTTTATCATGAGGAGCAAGGGCAACAATGCAACCACCGAAACCACCACCAGTCATTCTCGCGCCACCGGTTTTACCAATGACTAATTGAGCGAGTTCAACAAGATAATCGATTTGTGGCACAGTAATCTCGAAATCATCACGCATGGATTCGTGAGATTGCCCCATTAATTCGCCTAATTTTGTTAAATCGTTATGTTTTAATGCTTCAACGGCATCAAGTACGCGTTGGTTTTCAGTTACCACATGGCGTGCTCGTTTTGCTACTAAAGGATTAAGTGCGGTCAATTCTGCTTCTCTTTTTTGGAATTCTTCTACTGACACATCACGTAAGGCTTTTACGCCAAAAAACTCTGCGGCTTTTTCACATTGCCAGCGGCGTGTGTTGTATTCACCCGTGACCAAATCATGTGGTACATTTGAGTTCACAATAATAACAGCAACATCTTTCGGCACAGGCGTTGGTTGTGTTTCTAAGCTACGACAATCAATCATTAAGAGATGATCTTTTTGTCCTAAAGCGGAAATTAATTGATCCATGTTTCCGCAATTAGCACCTACAAATTTGTTTTCAGCTTTTTGACCAATTAAAGCAATTTCTGTATGTGTTAAAGGTAAATCACTCAATTGTTGGCAAAACTTACCCGTCGCCACTTCAAGCGCTGCAGAAGAACTTAAACCGGAAGAATGAGGCACATTGCCAGAAATGACCAAATCAGCGCCTTGTTTAAATTGTGGGCAACGTTCTTGAATAAATTTTATGACACCACGCACATAATTCGCCCATTTTTGCTCACTTTGAGGGAAATCTTCATCAAGAGAAAAGGTATCCTCAAGATCAAGATCTGCTGCATAGACATTCCAAATATAATCAGCACGTTTTGATCCCGCAATGGCTGTACCATAATTGATCGCACAAGGCATCACAAAGCCATCATTGTAGTCGGTATGTTCGCCGATAATGTTCACGCGACCTGGCGCATACACCGTCAGTTCCGGTTGCTTGTTATACTTTTGAGTAAAAATGTGTTGGGATTTTTGGACTGGAGTCATATTATTTTCCTTTATCTTTCACACTCCCTCTTAACTCAAGAGGGAAAGGATTTCTTAACGTTCTTTGTAATGTACTTCGCTTAACGCACGTAATCTTTCTGCTGCTTGTTCAGCGGTGAGGTCTCGTTGGCTTTCACCTAGCATTTCGTAGCCCACCATAAATTTGCGAACCGTAGCTGAACGCAACAACGGTGGATAAAAATGCGCATGAAGCTGCCAATGTTCGTTATCTTCACCATTAAATGGTGCAGCATGGAAGCCCATCGAATAAGGGAAAGACGTTTCAAATAAGTTATCGTATTTCGTTGCCAATTTTTTCAATATCACGGCAAGATCTTTAGCTTGAGCCTCCGTTAATTCTGTTAAGCGTTTGACATGCACTTTAGGCAACAACAAGGTCTCAAATGGCCATACCGCCCAATAAGGCACCACGGCAACCCAATGCTCGGTTTCCACTACAATACGTTCTTTTTTCTCTAATTCTTTTTGAACGTAATCCACTAAAAGCACCGAACCGTGTTTTTCATAATAATTTCGTTGAGCAACATCTTCACGCGCGACTTCATTTGGTAAAAAGCTATTTGCCCAGATTTGTCCATGCGGATGGGGATTGGAGCATCCCATTGCAGCGCCTTTGTTTTCGAAAATCTGTACCCACTGATATTTTTGCCCCAGTTCACGCAATTGCGCTTGCCACACTTTAATCACTTCTTCAATTTCAAGTGCGGTCAATAATGGCAAGGTTTTGCTGTGATCTGGTGAAAAACAAATAACACGACTTTCACCACGAGCTTGGCTCATTTGGAAAAGAGGATCGGCTGATTGCTCTGGCGCGGGTGTATTTTCTAATAAAGCCGAGAAATCATTTTTGAATACATAAGGTTTATGGTAATCCGGATTAGGTTCGCCAGTGATACGTTTATTACGCGGGCAAAGATAACAATTTGGATCGTGGCTTGGCTTTTGTTCCTCACTCACTTTTTCTTGTTGTCCCTGCCATGGACGTTTAGCACGATGTGGCGAGACTAAAACCCATTGGTCAATTAACGGATTATAACGACGATGTGGATGATCTGTCGGTTCAAATACGGTTTCGCTCATATTTTTACTCCAAAATGTAAACGATTACAAAAAATTTTCTCATAAGATAACAAATTAAAAAAAATAAACCGTGATCATTATCACAAAATCAGGAAATAAGGCGCTCATCCAATCACTTTTTTGTGACGAATGTAGCATTTTTAAAAGTAACCGCTTTCAATTTTATTCAAATTTACTATGATAATTAGTATGAAAAAATGAATGAGAGCCCTGTTATGCCTACAATTCGAGATGTTGCTGAATTAGCTTGCGTGTCGGTTGCCACTGTTTCCCGGGTGATTAATCGCTCCCCATCTGTGAGTGAAAAAACCCGTTACTCGGTACAACGTGCGATGGAAGTCTTAAATTATCAACCCAATGCAAATGCACAAGCTCTGGCAGTGCAAAATACTGATACCATTGGCGTAGTGGTTACTGATGTAACAGATCCGTTCTTTGCTATCTTGGTTAAATCGGTCGATAAAGTCGCTGAAGAGCATCAAAAAACGATTTTGATCGGCATTGGATACCATCATGCAGAAAAAGAGCGTGAAGCCATTGATACCTTGCTACGTAAGCGTTGTAGCTGCCTGGTTGTTCATTCCAAAGCCCTTTCTGACGAAGAGTTACAGCATTATTTAGAAAATGTACCCGGTATGGTGGTGATTAACCGTGTGATTGCAGGCTATGAAAATCGTTGCGTCAGCCTTGATAACCGCCAAGGTACCTATCTTGCCACTGAAATGCTGATTCGTTATGGTCATAAGCACATCGCCTATATTGGTTCCAATCACGGTATTTTAGATGAAACAGAACGTAAGGAAGGCTACTTAGAGGCCTTAGAAGCGCATAACTTCCCCATTGTAGAGCAAGCCATTGTGCATAATTCACCTGATTTTGAAGGCGGTGAAAAAGCCATGATTGATTTATTGAGCTACAACTCCAATTTAACCGCTGTGGTAGCCTATAACGATACGATGGCAGCCGGTGCAATTTCTGTTTTAAATGAAAACAATATCAAAGTCCCGAAACAATTTTCCATTGTGGGATTTGATGATATGCCGATTGCTCGATATTTAATCCCAAAACTCACTACAATTAGATATCCAATTGATTTAATGGCAAATTACGCAGCAAAACTGGCATTAAGTTTAGTCGACTCGTCTATTATCACACCGACTGTTGTTCAATTTAATCCAACATTGGTGAGACGTTTTTCCGTAGAAAATGCAATAAAACCGTGATGGAGATCACAAATTTAAACATTGCTATGTAATCGTTTTCATTTATGTGAGTTTGATCACAGATTAACAGTTTTGATTTCGTTATGATGGATTCAGTTGCAATAGATGTACGCAACATTCCTCTATTTGATATATAAAAAATCAACAATAAAATCTCTTTCTCTACATAGGAGCGTTTTTATGAAAAAAACAGCAGTATTAAGTGCAGTCGCTTTAGCAATCGGTTTAGGTTCAGCAACTTCAGGTTTCGCAGCCGATAACCGTATTGGTGTTACCATTTATAAATATGATGACAACTTCATGTCATTAATGCGTAAAGAAATCGATAAAGAAGCGAAAGCGCTTGGCGGCATTGAGTTATTAATGAATGACTCTCAAAATGCACAATCTATTCAAAATGACCAAGTGGATGGTTTGCTTTCTAAAGGTGTAAAAGCTTTAGCGATTAACTTAGTAGACCCAGCAGCAGCTTCAACTGTTATCAAGAAAGCTAAACAAGATGACATTCCTGTTGTTTTCTTCAATAAAGACCCAGGTGCAAAAGCAATTGGTAGCTACGATCACGCTTACTATGTTGGTACAGACCCGAAAGAATCTGGTTTAATCCAAGGTGACTTAATTGCGAAACAATGGAAAGCAATGCCAGCCTTCGACTTAAACAAAGACGGTAAAATCCAATATGTATTATTAAAAGGTGAACCAGGCCACCCAGACGCAGAAGCACGTACTAAATATGTGATTGAGCAATTAAATGCTAAAGGTATCCAAACCGAACAATTATTTATTGATACCGGTATGTGGGATGCGGCAATGGCTAAAGATAAAGTGGATGCATGGTTATCTAGCTCTAAAGCTAACGAAATTGAAATGATCATTTCAAACAATGACGGTATGGCGTTAGGTGCATTAGAAGCAACCAAAGCACACGGTAAAAAATTACCAATCTTTGGTGTGGATGCATTACCAGAAGTGCTTCAATTAATTAAGAAAGGCGAAATTGCTGGTACTGTGTTAAACGATGGTGTTAACCAAGGTAAAGCAGTTGTTCAACTTTCTGCAAACCTTGCTAACGGTAAAGCAGCAACAGAAGGTACACAATGGAAATTAGAAAACCGTGTGGTACGTATCCCTTATGTTGGTGTGGATAAAGATAACCTAAGTGAATTCTTAAAATAAGAAAATCTATTGCTTTTCTTTAATTTTAGGGGGAAAGGAAACCCAAATTCCCTTTCCCCCTTTTTGATGAGGTTGGATATGACAACTCAAACCCAAGACAGTGATGTACTACTGACAATGACGGATGTCAGTAAGTCTTTCCCCGGTGTAAAAGCCCTTGATCACGCCAATCTAACAGTTCGTTCTCACTCTGTTCACGCCTTAATGGGTGAAAACGGGGCGGGAAAATCGACATTATTAAAATGCCTGTTTGGTATTTATCAAAAAGACTCCGGCACCATTTTATTCCAGGGTAAAGAGATCGATTTCCCTTCCGCCAAAGAAGCACTGGAAAATGGTATTTCGATGGTACACCAGGAGTTAAACCTGGTATTACAACGTTCGGTGATGGACAACATGTGGCTGGGGCGATATCCCACCAAAGGCATGTTTGTCGATCAGGACAAAATGTACCGCGAAACCAAAGCGATTTTTGATGAACTGGATATTGATATCGATCCGCGTGCGCGCGTCGGCACATTATCCGTTTCGCAAATGCAGATGATCGAAATTGCCAAAGCGTTTTCCTATAACGCGAAAATTGTGATTATGGATGAACCGACTTCTTCGTTAACCGAAAAAGAGGTCAATCATCTGTTCACTATTATTCGTAAATTAAAAGAGCGCGGCTGCGGTATTGTTTATATCTCGCATAAAATGGAAGAAATCTTCCAGTTATGTGATGAAGTTACCGTATTGCGCGACGGTCAGTGGATCGCTACCGAACCGCTGGCAGGACTGACGATGGACAAGATCATCGCCATGATGGTTGGGCGTTCTCTTAATCAGCGTTTTCCTGACAAAGAAAACAAGCCGGGCGAAGTCATCCTCGAGGTGCGTAACCTGACGTCACTGCGCCAGCCGTCGATTCGCGATGTCTCGTTTGATCTGCATAAAGGGGAGATTCTCGGTATAGCCGGTCTGGTGGGAGCGAAACGTACCGATATTGTTGAGACGTTATTTGGTATTCGCGAGAAATCGGCTGGCACCATTACGTTGCACGGCAAAAAGATCAATAACCATAATGCCAACGAAGCCATAAACCACGGATTTGCACTGGTAACTGAGGAGCGCCGCTCAACGGGAATTTATGCCTATCTGGATATTGGCTTTAACTCGTTAATTTCCAATATCCGCAACTATAAAAAT
>CABSXY010000100.1 GCA_902481695.1 uncultured Haemophilus sp.
GAAGTAAATGAAGGGATGTTCGTTTCAACCATTTTATTTGCGTTAATCGTTCCACCAACATTGCCATTATGGCAAGCTGCACTTGGTATCAGTTTTGGTATCGTGGTAGCGAAAGAAATCTTCGGTGGTGTAGGTCGTAACTTTATGAACCCTGCGCTTGCTGGTCGTGCATTCTTATTCTTCGCTTATCCGGCTCAAATTTCCGGTGACTTAGTGTGGACTGCTGCAGATGGTTTCTCTGGTGCAACCGCACTTTCACAATGGTCTCAAGGTGGTCAAGCAGCATTACAACACACTGTAACCGGTCAACCTATTACTTGGATGGATGCATTCATCGGTAATATTCCTGGTTCAATGGGTGAGGTTTCAACGCTTGCGTTATTAATCGGTGGTGCGTTAATTGTATTCACCCGTATTGCTTCTTGGCGCATTATGGCTGGTGTCATGATCGGTATGATTGGTACAGCAACCTTATTCAACCTAATCGGTTCTGATTCTAACCAAATGTTCTCAATGCCTTGGCATTGGCACTTTGTATTAGGTGGTTTTGCACTTGGTATGATCTTCATGGCTACAGACCCTGTATCAGCTTCATTCACCAACACGGGTAAATGGTGGTACGGTGCGTTAATTGGCGTGATGGCGGTATTAATTCGTACAGTGAACCCAGCTTATCCAGAAGGGATGATGTTAGCGATTTTATTTGCAAACTTATTTGCACCAATTTTCGATTACATCGTGGTTCAAGCAAATATCAAACGTCGGAGAGCAAGAACAAATGGCTAAATTTAATAAAGATAGCGTTAGCGGTACAGTTACCGTTGTTGTGTTGCTAAGTTTAGTGTGTTCTATCGTGGTTTCTGGTGCTGCAGTAGCATTAAAATCCAAACAAGATGAACAAAAAGCACTCGACGTTCAACGTAACATTTTAACTGTTGCTGGCTTAATGAAAGAAGATAATGCATCAGTAATTAAAGACACTTACAGCAAATTTATTGAACCACGTTTAGTTGATTTGCAAAGTGGTGATTACGTTCAAGCTTCAGCAGAAGAAATTAATAAATTTGAACCTAAAGATGCCGTTAAAGATCCAGCTAAGAGCCAAGCTATCCCAGCTGAGGCAGATAAAGCAGGAATTAAGGTTCGTGCAAACCAAGCGCGTGTTTATCTTGTAAAAGATGAACAAGGCAATGTAACCCAAGTGGTATTACCAATGTATGGCCGTGGTTTATGGTCAACCATGTATGGTTTTGTTTCTGTAGCACCAGATGCAAATACTATCAAAGGTATTACTTACTATGATCAAGGTGAAACAGCCGGTCTTGGTGGTGAAATTGCGAACCCACGTTGGCAAGCACAGTTCGTGGATAAAAAATTATTCGATGAACAAGGTAACCAAAAATTCAAAATCTACAAAGGTAGCTCTGCTGCAGATAAAGAGCACGGTGTAGATGGTTTATCAGGTGCAACGTTAACCAGTAACGGTGTTCAAGGTTCATTTGATTATTGGTTCAGCCAAAATGGCTTTGGTCCATTCTTAGCGAAATTTAAAGCAGGAGAAATCAAATAATGGCTGATGCAAAAGTAAACTTAAAAGGTCTTTTATTCGATCCTATTGTTAAAAATAACCCGATTGCCTTGCAAATTTTGGGTATCTGTTCTGCATTAGCGGTAACAACCCAATTACAAACTGCGATCGTTATGGCGATTGCGGTAAGTTTGGTAACCGGTTTCTCCAGTTTGTTCATTTCATTGATTCGTAACTATATTCCAAATAGTATCCGTATCATTGTGCAACTGGCAATTATCGCATCTTTAGTAATCTTGGTTGACCAAGTATTAAAAGCTTATGCTTATGGTTTATCTAAACAGCTTTCTGTATTCGTTGGCCTTATCATTACAAACTGTATCGTAATGGGCCGTGCAGAAGCGTTTGCGATGAAATCACCACCATTAGAAAGCTTTGTTGATGGTATCGGTAACGGTTTAGGTTATGGTGCGATCTTATTAATTGTTGCAACATTACGTGAACTAATCGGTTCTGGTCGTTTATTTGGTTTCCCTGTATTCCAAACAATTCAAGACGGTGGTTGGTATCAACCAAACGGTTTATTCCTTCTTGCACCAAGTGCGTTCTTCATTATCGGCTTCGTCATTTGGGGCTTAAGAACGTGGAAACCTGAGCAACAGGAGAAATAATCAATGGAACATTATATTAGCCTATTCGTGAAGGCGATCTTCATTGAAAACATGGCGCTCTCTTTCTTCTTAGGGATGTGTACTTTCCTTGCGGTTTCTAAGAAAGTTTCTACGGCATTTGGCCTTGGTGTTGCGGTAACAGTAGTACTTGGTATTGCGGTACCTGCGAACCAATTTGTGTATGAACATGTATTAAAAGATGGCGCATTGGTAGAAGGTGTAAGCCTTGAGTTTTTAAATTTCATTACCTTTATCGGGATTATTGCGGGTCTTGTTCAATTACTTGAAATGACTTTAGATAAATTCTTCCCAGCACTTTATAACGCATTAGGTATCTTCCTTCCACTTATCGCCGTAAACTGTGCGATCTTTGGTGGTGTATCTTTTGCGGTACAACGTGAATACACTTTTGCAGAATCTGCAGTTTATGGTGTAGGTGCTGGGCTTGGTTGGATGTTAGCAATCGTTGCGCTTGCAGGCTTAACCGAAAAAATGAAATATGCCGATGTACCGGCAGGCTTAAAAGGATTAGGGATTACCTTTATTACTGCAGGCTTGATGGCGCTTGGCTTTATGTCATTCTCTGGAATTCAGTTATAAGGAGGCATAAATGAGCGAATCTTCAATTTTATTATTAGGTGTTGCGGCATTTACGGTTATCCTTTTAGTGCTCGTTGCGATTATTTTATTCGCTAAATCAAAATTAGTGGATTCTGGTGATATCACCATTACTATTAATGACGATCCTGAAAAAGCGATCACTTTACCTGCTGGTGGCAAATTGCTTGGTGCATTAGCAAGTAAAGGTATCTTCGTTTCTTCTGCTTGTGGTGGCGGTGGCTCTTGTGGTCAATGTGTAGTGAAAGTGAAAAGTGGCGGTGGTGAAATTCTACCAACCGAACTTTCTCACATTAATAAACGTGAAGCAAAAGAAGGTTATCGTTTAGCTTGTCAAGTGAATGTAAAAGGCAATATGGACGTTGAACTTCCAGAAGAAATCTTCGGCGTGAAAAAATGGGAATGTACCGTTATTTCTAATGATAACAAAGCAACCTTCATCAAAGAGCTTAAATTAGCGATTCCTGAAGGCGAAGAAGTCCCTTTCCGCGCAGGTGGTTATATCCAAATCGAAGCTGATCCACATACGGTTTACTATAAAGATTTTGATATTCCAGAAGAATACCACGAAGATTGGGACAAATACGATTTATGGCGTTATGTGTCTAAAGTGGATGAGCATATTATCCGTGCTTACTCAATGGCTTCATATCCAGAAGAGAAAGGCATCATTATGCTTAACGTGCGTATTGCAACGCCTCCACCACGTCAACCAGATGCACCTCCAGGTCAAATGTCTTCTTACATTTGGTCATTAAAACCAGGTGATAAAGTGACAATTTCTGGTCCATTCGGTGAATTCTTCGCGAAAGAAACTGATAACGAAATGGTCTTCATCGGTGGTGGTGCAGGTATGGCACCAATGCGTTCTCATATCTTTGACCAATTAAAACGTTTACACTCTAAACGTAAAATGTCATTCTGGTATGGTGCACGTTCTAAACGTGAAATGTTCTATGTAGAAGATTTTGATCAGCTTCAAGCCGAAAATCCTAACTTTACATGGCACGTGGCATTATCTGATCCGTTACCAGAAGATAACTGGACAGGTTACACTGGCTTTATTCACAACGTACTTTATGAAAACTACTTGAAAAATCATGAAGCACCAGAAGATTGTGAATACTACATGTGTGGACCTCCGGTGATGAACGCGGCGGTAATCAAAATGTTGAAAGACCTCGGTGTTGAAGATGAAAACATCTTATTAGATGACTTCGGTGGTTGATTTTAGTTAATCAAAACATCATGAAAACTGACCGCACTTTGTGATGAAGTGCGGTCAATATTTAAGATGGATTACAGGCAAGCTGATAGATTCGTCGGTTTGCCTGTAATTCATATATTTAGGAAGGAATAGATGAAAAAAATATTAAGCGGATTGATTGCTGTAGTCCTAGCTTGTTCATTAAGTGCATGTAAGAAAGATCCCGAAATTATTTCACTTAGCGGTAAAACTATGGGCACCACTTACCATATCCGTTATATTGAGGATGATTCTGTTAGCGAAAACGCACAAAAAACACATGAACAAATTGAAGTGGTTTTAAAAGACGTGAATCAGAAAATGTCCACTTACATTAAAGATTCCGAATTAAGTCGCTTTAATCAAAATACACAGGTGAATACACCAATTGAAATATCTGCTGACTTTGCCAAAGTATTACAAGAAGCGATTCGTTTAAATAAGGTTACTGAAGGTTCATTGGATGTGACAGTCGGGCCTGTAGTAAATTTATGGGGCTTTGGGCCAGAAAAACGCCCAGAACGTAAGCCAACCCCAGAGCAACTTGCTGAACGTCAAAGTTGGGTGGGGATTGATAAGATTCACCTTGATATGAGCGGTAAAACCCCAACATTAAGTAAAGCCTTGCCACAGATTTATATTGATTTATCGTCTATTGCTAAAGGTTTTGGCGTGGATCAAGTTGCGGATGTCTTAGAGCAAAACCACGTGCAAAACTATATGGTGGAAATTGGCGGAGAAATCCGTGCAAAAGGTAAAAATGCCGAAAATAAAGCCTGGCAAATTGCTATTGAAAAACCGAATAATACGGGTGAAAGAGCAGTTCAAGAAGTGATTGGTTTAAATAATATGGCGATGGCAACTTCAGGCGATTACCGTATTTATTTTGAGGAAAATGGCCAACGTTTTGCACATGAAATTGACCCGAAAACCGGCTATCCAATTCAGCATCATTTAGCCTCAATTACCGTGCTTGCACCAAGCTCAATGACTGCTGATGGCTTATCTACAGGCCTATTTGTACTTGGTGAAGATAAAGCATTGGAAGTGGCTGAGAAAGAAAATATTCCGGTTTATTTAATTATGAAAACGGAACAAGGCTTTGAAACGAAAATGTCCTCAGCCTTCCAAAAGTTACTCGCAAATAAGGAATAATCATGCAAACTTTATTTTTTACCCTAATCGCTTTTGTGGCCATTATTGTATTAATGTCAGTGGGCTTTATCTTTAAAAAACAAAGCTTAAAAGGCAGCTGTGGCGGACTTTCATCACTGGGTATTGCCAAAGCCTGCGATTGCGATAAGCCTTGCGACACTTTACAAGAGAAATTAGATGCTGGCGATGAAAATGCCAAAGCTGAATACGAACAAAAATTTGCGAAGAAAGACGATGATTCGCAATTTTATGAAGTGAAATAAATAGATGAAATTATTAAAATTTGTTTATACATTAATTTTATTGACGGTTTCATCTTTTGCCTTTGCAGGATATTACCCTGCAAAGGTAAGTGCAGATCTTAATTTATATGCAGATTCTGAATTTAATAAACCCGTTATTCTTGTAAAAGCGGGAGCATGGTTAAATACAATGCCGATGTTTTCTGCTACAGAGATTCGTTATGGAACAGGCTCAGTTTATATGGCTGAACAGGATCAAATAAAATTAGGTGATAAAAAATCATTAGTGCTTGAAAAAGGTATTTTTGATGATGAGGAACCCGATACCTCTAATTCTTATCCTGATGTACTTATTCAAAAAGATACACCTATTTATAGTAAATCGGTATTGAGTAAAACAGCGGCTGAAATTGAAAATATGCCGACTTTATTTACATTAAAAGCAACCGATATTCCTTGCCAAACTTTCAAGGAGATTGTAGGCAAATCGGGTAAAACGTTTTATAAAATTTCTTTTAATGATGAGCCTTCTTATATTTTAAAAGAAGATACATCAATTATTCAGCAATAAAGTAGCTATCATTTATCAACAACCAATGTGCTTCGCCTTAACCGAAGTTACGGGAGACTTATGTTAACTTCAAATACTTATAATCAACATTTCGCACCATTGAGTGCAGAACAACTTGCCGAAAATGCCACTAAAAAGGTTATTTGTGGTATGTCCGGCGGGGTAGATTCCTCTGTTTCCGCGTTTATTCTTCAACAGCAAGGCTACCAAGTGGAAGGCCTGTTTATGAAAAACTGGGAAGAAGATGACGATACCGATTATTGTACAGCCGCAGCGGATCTTGCTGATGCGCAGGCAGTATGCGATAAATTAGGCATTAAACTGCATAAAATCAATTTTGCGGCGGAATATTGGGATAACGTGTTTGAGCATTTCTTAACGGAATACAAAGCGGGTCGTACACCAAACCCGGATATTCTTTGTAACAAAGAAATTAAATTTAAAGCGTTCTTGGAATATGCGGCAGAAGATTTAGGCGCTAACTATATTGCTACCGGCCATTATGTGCGTCGTCGTGGTGCCGATAATCAAGCAGAGCTATTGCGCGGCTTAGATAGCAACAAAGACCAAAGCTATTTCCTTTACACGTTGAGTAAAAATCAGGTAGGCCAAAGCCTTTTCCCTGTTGGTGAAATTGAAAAGCCGATTGTACGTGCTATTGCTGAAGATTTGGGTTTAATTACCGCGAAGAAAAAAGACTCTACGGGAATTTGTTTTATCGGTGAGCGTAAGTTTAAGGATTTCTTAGCACGTTATTTGCCGGCTCAACCAGGTGACATCCGTACCGTAGATGGTGAGATTATTGGTCGTCATGAAGGCTTGATGTACCACACCCTGGGGCAGCGTAAAGGACTAGGGATCGGTGGATTAAAAAATGCCGGTGATGAAGCCTGGTATGTAGTAGATAAAGATGTGGAAAATAATGAATTGATTGTGGCACAAGGCCATGATCATCCACGTTTGTTCTCCAAAGGCTTAATTGCCAAGCAGCTACATTGGGTGAGTCGCGAACCTGTGCGTGAAGCGTTCCGTTGTACGGTAAAAACTCGTTATCGCCAAACGGATATTGCTTGTTT
>CABSXY010000101.1 GCA_902481695.1 uncultured Haemophilus sp.
TAATTGGCTTTTATTTTACCACAAGTGTTGTGGGGCGAACGATCATTGCCATTTTAATTGCAGTAAAATACTGGTTCTTTTTCTTTTGGATTAAAACAGAAGACGTTGAAAATGGATAATTCTTTCTTTACTTGGCTTAAAAGTGCGGTCATTTTGGGTGTTGTTTTTGGATTGAGTGGTTGTGATAAATTAAACAGTCCTAAATCTACAAACACAGCAGCAGAAGAGCAACCAACACAAAGTCAGCCTATCGAACAAGAAAATACATCAAAACCGAGTAGGACTTTACTGACTCGGGCGTTTACTCATTCTCCTTCTTTTGAGCCTTGGTTTGTGCGTTATCCTGAACAAGAAAACTTATTGCGCGATTTATATGAAGGATTAACGGCTTATGATCAGGAAGGACGAATCGTGCCAGGTATCGCAGAAAGTTGGCAAACAAAAGACAACAAAACCTGGATCTTTACCTTACGTGAAGGGCTTCGTTGGTCAAACGGTGAACCTTTAGTCGCTCAAGATGTGATGCTTTCTTGGCAAGCTCTGTCTCAATCCAATAGTCCATTAAGAGCTTATTTGGCTTATCTTAATCTAAAAAATGCGAAAGGCGTTTTAGAAAAAAATAAACCTTTTAAGAGTTTAGGCATTTATGCGGAAAATGACCGCACTTTATGCATTGAGCTTGATAAACCAACACCGTATTTGCCGGAAATGTTAGCGCATATTAGCCTTGTGCCACAATATAGCGATCCTGATTCCCCTGTGACTAATGGGGCTTATATGATCGAAAGTGAAAGTGTGAGAAGCATACACTTAGCGAAAAACCCCTATTATTGGCAGAAAAATAATGTCGCTTTTGAGCGCGTAGCCTATTTGCCTTTTATCGCCACTAAATTATCTGACTTTGATGTGGTGGTTGATGTACCAGAAGTGAACGCGGACCTTCAACATTTTCCACAGCTTTGCAGTTATTTTTATGAGTTTAATCTCAACGATTCTAAAGTTGCTAAGGCAGATGTGCGTAAGGCGATCGCTTCGTTGGTTTCGGTTACAAATATTGTGAATAATGAGATTCCAGCGGCAATTCCAAGTTCTTATTTTTTACCGAAAGCTATGCTAAATGGACAAGATTCAAGATGGGAGCCCGTTGTTGCCGAGCAGTTATTGGCTCAAAATAAAATTGATGAAAAACATCCGCTACATTTAAATGTGCTCTATGATGATGCACCATTGCATGTAAATATCGCGCAGCGCTTAGTTGGCCAATTAACACAATCAGATATGTTGCGCGTGGATGCTCAACCAGTCAATTGGCAAACATTACAGACTAAGCGCCAAAAAGGGGATTTCCAAGTCATTCGTTCTGGCTGGTGCGCAGACTTTAATCATCCTATGGCATTCTTGGGTTTGTTCTATTCTAAAAGTCCCGATAATAAAAATGGCTATGCTAATGCAGAATACGATCAACTTTTTGAGCAAGCATTGAAAAGCTTAAATGAAAAAGAGCGGTCAGAAATTTACTTAAAATTAAGTGAGAAGATCCAACAGGAAAACCTTGCTTTACCGCTTTTCCAATACACCACACCGGTTTATATTTCTTCAACTATTATGGGGGCGAAGAAAAATTCAGTGGGCGTCATTTACAGTAAGGATCTATGGCGAAAAGTTGAAAGCTAAAGCTGATTAAGAAAGTTGTTCATAATGTGATGAACAACTTTTTTATTAAATTATGCTTAAAGTGTAAAGTGACACTATTTACTTTTTATTTTTATCCGCTACAATACACAACAAATCAACCTAGAGGGAAATCCTGATGTTAAAAATGAATGATTTGGTTAAGCTTAGTCAGACACCAAAATCCACGGTGTTGTACTATGTGAAAGAAGGTTTGTTGCCAGAGCCGGTGAAAGATAAACCGAATTTTCATCTCTATGATGAACATTGTGTGAAGTTACTCAGCTTTATTAAATATCTACAAAGCAATTTCAATGCGACGATTTCACAAATTAAAGCACTTTTTGCACATCCTAATTTTGATTGGAATAATCCTTATGAAAGCCTTATTGGATTATTGGATATCATCATGGGGGCAGAAAATGAGGTATTCACTATTGAGCAATTATGTGAAGAATTTCATCTTTCCGCTAAACAAATCGAAGACATGGTAGCGGAAGGCTTATTGAATCCTCGTGAAGGCATTTTTACGGCAAAAGAACGCGATATTTAGGCGATCTTGGCTCGTTGTGATGAACACGAAATGGATGTAGTGAGAGCTTATTTGGCTGCAGCAAAAATGTTAGCGGAAAAAGAGGTGAATGTGACCTTAGCGGCATTAGCCAATAGCGAACAAAAAGATGAAAAATTAAAACACTTATTTGATTTATTGTTGGTGTTAAAACCTTATCTCTTGAATATGAAAACCTTTAATCTTTATCAAGCGGAGAGTGCGAAATGAAACTCTTAAAATATGCTGGCTTTGTGCCTTATTTAGCCATTGCCTTTATTAATGCCAGTGTGGATTTGGCACATAAAATTACCATTCAAAATGTGTTACTGAAAAGCTTTTCAGGTGAGAGTTTGGTGGTTTTAACGGCATTAATTAATGCTATGATTTTATTGCCGTTTATTTTCTTATTTTCTCCTTCGGCATTTATTAATGATAAATTTTCTCGCACCAATGTGATTCGTTATAGCAGTTTAGCGGCTGTGGTGATCAGTGCGGGGATTTTATTGAGTTATATGACGGGAATGTTTGCTATTTCCTTTGTACTGACGTTGATTTTGGCAGCGCAAAGTGCGGTCTATTCTCCGGCTAAATATAGCATTATTAAATCGATTGTGGGCACTGAAAATATCGGTATGGCAAATGGTGTTATTCAAGCGCTTACTATTGTGGCCATTCTATTTAGTTCTTTTGCTTTTTCTTTCTTCTTTGAAGCGCATTATGTGGTATCAGATGATCCGAATGAAGTATTACAAAGTGTTTGGGTGATAGGTGTTGCATTAGTATTACTGAGTGTACTAGAAGCCTATTTTGCTTTTAAAATCCCATTCTTTAAGCAAGAAGCTGAAAATACAGAAGGTCAGTTTGATATGAGAAAATACCTTTCTTTAGGGTATTTAAAAGATAACGTTCGCACATTAAAAACAGATCAAAATATTTGGTTGAGTGTTATTGGATTAAGCCTGTTTTGGGGCGTGTCACAAATTATTGTGGCGGCATTCCCTGCACATTATAAAGCGATGTTCAATGAAGATAATGCTATTGTCATTCAAGCGATTCTTGCAGTGAGTGGAATAGGGCTTGCACTTGGTTCATATCTTGCGGGACGCGCTTCTCGTTTACATATTGAGTTAGGTATTGTTCCGCTTGGTGCGTTGGGTATTTGTGCGTCGTTATTCTTCTTAACCCTGGCGCAAAGTGGGGTGGTATTAGCGCTTTGTTCTTTTGTCTTTGGTTTCTCTGGTGGTTTATTAATCGTGCCATTGAATGCGACAATTCAGTATTTCGCACCTGAGAAAATTAGCGGCAAAATCATGGCGGGTAACAACTTTGTACAAAACGTGTTTATGGTGGTCTTTTTGCTATTAAGCATTGTTTTTGTACAACTTAATGTTTCGACTCAAGGTTTATTCTTAGTGACTTCTGCTACATGTTTTGCGGCAAGTTTATATACCATGTCGAAAGTGCCTCATTTATTTACGCGTTTATTCTTGCTCTTTGCGTTAAAAGCGAATTACCGTTTTCATGTGGATGGCTTAAAAAATCTTCCACAAAGTGGTGGCGTTCTATTATTAGGTAACCATATTAGCTGGATTGACTGGTTGGTGTTACAAGCGGCTAGCCCTCGTGCGATTAAATTTGTGATGTATCGTCCGATTTACAACAAATGGTATCTCACTTGGTTCTTCCGTATTTTCAAAGTGATCCCAATTGGTGGCGGTTCAAGCCGTGAATCTATTGAAACCATTCGTGAATATTTAGCGCGTGGTGAAGTGGTGGCTTTATTCCCAGAAGGTCATATCAGCTATAACGGTCAAATCAATGAGTTCCAAAAAGGCTTTGAGCATGTATTAAAAGATTTAGAAAATGTGACGACTGTTCCTTTCTATTTACGTGGATTATGGGGTAGCAGTTTCTCCCGCGCAGATTCTTTCTATAAAAATTTAACTAAACGCCAAGGCAAACGTGAAATTTTAGTAGCATTCGGTAAACCCATTCATGGTTTTATTGATGCGACAGCGATGAAGCAAAAAGTACTCGAACTTTCTTTCTCCGTATGGGAAAAAGTCATGAGTAAACGTAAACCGCTGATGCATCATTGGTTGAATTCAGCAAAATCGAATTTATTCAAAGAAGCTGCGGTGGATGCGCAAGGCACTAAACTGAATAACCTGAAATTTATTGCTGCAGTATTGATGTTTGTGAAAACCTTGAAAGCTGCTTTAGGGAATGAAAAAAATGTTGGCGTGTTATTACCAAGTTCATCAATTGGGGCAATTATCAATATGACCTTAATGGTGATGGGCAAAGTACCGGTAAATTTAAACTACACGCTAAGCCCAGAAGTAATGGAAAAAGCGTTGAAAAAAGCCAATATTTCGCAAGTCATTACCTCTGAAAAATTCTTGGATAAGTTGAACGCAAAAGGTTTTGACTTTAGCCAAGTGGTGGCTGATAAAGCCCTCTTTATGGAAAATTTAGGGAAATCGATCACTAAGGTTAATAAAGTGCGGTCATTTTTAACCGCGTTTTTGGCGCCACAATGGTGGATTAAATTACGTTACTTTGCAGACGTAAGCTTGGAAGATACTGCAACCATCTTATTCAGTAGTGGTAGTGAGGGTGATCCGAAAGGCATTGAATTAAGCCATAAAAACTTACTGACGAACATTAAACAGATCGGTGAATTATTAAATTTCCATAAAGATGATGTGATTTTGAATTCCTTACCAATTTTCCACTCATTTGGCTTAACCGTGACAACTTTATTGCCATTGTGTGAAGGCATTAAAATGGTGAGTGTGGCGGACCCAACAGATGGGGCGACAGTAGGAAAAATGTGTGCTCGACATCGGGTGAGTATTTTATTTGGTACTTCAACTTTCTTTAGATTATATGTACGCAATAAGAAATTCCATCCGTTAATGCTACAAAACGTACGTATGGTTATTGCGGGTGCCGAAAAATTGAAAGCAGATGTAAAAGAAGCCTTCAAACTTAAATTTGGCTTAGAAATTTACGAAGGTTATGGAGCGACTGAAACAGCACCGGTAGCTAGTGTCAATATGCCTAATTTACTTGATCCAGAAACCTTACAAGAATTTACCTTCAATCAAGCTGGTACGGTAGGTATGCCATTACCGGGCACCATTATCAAAATTGTGGATCCAGAAAGCTTGCAAGAATTACCAGTCGGCGAAGACGGTTTGATCTTGATTGGTGGTGGACAAGTCATGAAAGGTTATTTGAATGCACCAGAAAAAACAGCAGAAGTGATTGTTGAAATTGACGGTGTACGTTATTACAAAACTGGCGATAAAGGCCATATCGATCATAACGGCTTTATTACCATTGTGGATCGTTATTCTCGATTTGCTAAAGTCGGCGGCGAAATGATTAGTCTCGGTAGTGTTGAAGAGAAACTTTCACAAGTATTTGATGAAGAAACTCAATTTGTTGCCGTTTCCTTGAGCGATGATAAAAAAGGCGAGAGCATTGTGCTTTTAATCAAATCTGCACTTTCTTTAGATGAGATCAATGAACGCATTAAAGGATTAAATGTACCGCCGATTATGCTCCCAAGCCAAGTCTTCTTAGTGGATGAAATTCCGATGCTCGGAAGTGGTAAAGTGGATTTCAAAGGTGCGAAGAACTTAGCGATGAGTTTGGTTAAGTAAAGAAAATCGTCATAAATAAAAGAGCGGTCAATTTGACCGCTCTTTTTGTTATTTAATGATCCTCATTTATGTGTTTTTCAGCATCTTTAATCTTACATCAACGTACCGACATATTTTAACATGACCCCAGCGGCAATAGCCGAGCCAATTACACCGGCAACGTTTGGTCCCATGGCATGCATAAGGAGGAAGTTTTGGTTATCCGCTTCCAATCCGATTTTATTGGAAACGCGAGCGGCCATAGGAACGGCAGATACGCCAGCAGAACCGATGAGCGGATTAATTTTATTTTTGCTGAATTTGTTCATCAATTTTGCCATTAATACGCCACTACCTGTACCGATTCCGAAAGCAATTACACCAAGAATTAAAATGCCTAATGTTTGCGGTTGTAGGAATTTATCGGCAATCAGTTTAGAACCCACAGATAAGCCAAGCACAATAGTCACAATGTTAATCAAGGCATTTTGTGTGGTATCGCTTAAACGTTCTACTACGCCGCTGACGCGCATGAGATTACCGAAACAGAACATCCCGAGTAATGGGGCAGCATCTGGTAAGAGTAAACCAACGAGCAACAGCAAAATAACCGGGAATAACACTTTTTCACGATTACTCACATGGCGCATTTGCGTCATGCGAATTTTGCGTTCTTCTTCTGTGGTTAAGGCTTTCATAATCGGCGGTTGGATCAACGGCACTAATGCCATGTAGGAATAGGCAGCCACCGCAATCGCGCCAAGCAATTCAGGCGCCAGTTTGCTCGTGAGATAAATCGCAGTTGGACCATCCGCACCACCGATAATACCGATAGACGCGGCTTGAGGTAGCGTAAATTCGATAATGCCGAAATAATTTAAGGCTAACGCACCGAGCACGGTAGCAAAAATACCAAATTGTGCAGCCGCACCAAGTAGCAATGTTTTTGGATTGGCTAATAATGGGCCAAAGTCTGTCATTGCACCTACGCCCATAAAAATGACCAATGGTGCAATGCCGTATCCAATCGCAACTTTATAGAACAAAGCTAAAATACCAGCGCTATAACCCATATCCACAGATAAAGCTTCTAATTGATTTATCATGGATATTGGCGCGGAAGCCATCGCTGTTTTAATCGCAGCAAGATCAGGTGAAACACCTAGCTGCGCAGCGATTACCGCAATTTGCTCTGGTGAGCCG
>CABSXY010000102.1 GCA_902481695.1 uncultured Haemophilus sp.
TCGCATAGTTTTCAAGTACTTGGGTCTGCTCAACAGTTGGGACATAAGAGGTGAGCCCTTCAGCGTCTCGTGCACCTTTTGTGTGCATTCGGATAATTTTGAGCAAAACATCCGGATAATCTTTCAATAAGGAAGCGACTTTTTCCACCAACTTTTCTGCATCAAAAAAATTCGCCACATAAACTAACCGCACTTCTTCCACTTTATTTAATGGTAATAATTGCGCCAAGTTCTTCAAATTGCGATCTAAATTTTCTTGCTTGATATGTTGATGAGCGGGAATGATGTTTTGAGGGACAATGCCTTGGCGATTTTGTCTATCAAAGCATAAACTTTGCAAGCCAAGCCCTTCTCCTTTCAGGTCAAAGAGAAATTTGTCTGTCACATCAATTAAAGGACGAATTGCGTCAAATTCAAAGAAACCACTGCTATCTAAATAGCAAGTTAGCCCTTCCTCACGTAGTTTTTGAAACAATGGAACAAGCTTTTTATGATGAATAGTAGGTTCCCCGCCAGAAACTGTCACACCACGAATGAAAGGAGCTGCATCCATTACTTGCTCATACAAATACTGCAGGCTGACTTGATGAGCGCCTTCTGCATAGCGAGGAATGGTTTCTGGATTATGGCAATAAAGGCAGTTTAACTTACAACCTTGTAAGAAAATACTGGTGCGATTCCCCTGCCCTTCTACATTAGAAAAAGGAATAATACGATGCAGGGGAACATAAATATCAGAAAGTGCGGTCACAAAAAACGCTGTTTTCTAGAGTAAGTTATCACTTACACAAGCTTCATTTGGAAAATCACTAATTCCGCTTGGCAGCAGAATGTGAAAACCGCTTTAAGTACATACCCTTCTTCAACCTGTTGAATTTCAGATTGAATTTGGCAAGGTTCACTTTCTACATCACGTGCTTTTAATGTGAAATATTCCAATGCGCCTTCTGCATCTTGACGAGTCGCGTAAAACTGTTCGATAGGTAAACTACAATCACTGTTATCAAACAATGATTTCATATCGAAAGTATTACAACCTACACATTCAATTGGTTTTTCAGTTTGAATGGCCATCTATTTCTCCTTATCTAAAAAAGCCGAGATATAACACGGCTTATTAAGTTTAAAATTATTTTGCTGCAACAAAGCCTACGGCTTCGTACACTTTATCAAGGGTTGCTTTTGCTCTTGCACGAGCTTTTTCCGCACCTTGACGTAAAATTTCGTCTAAAAGTGCTTCATCGTTACGATATTGATAGAAACGTTCTTGTAAACCAGCAAGCAAGTTTGACACTTCGTCAGCCACCGCTGTTTTTAAGTGACCGTACATTTTGCCTTCAAATTCTTTTTCAAGCTCTGCCACGGATTTATCAGTTACCGCAGAAAGAATATCTAATAAGTTAGATACACCCGCTTTATTTTGCACATCATAACGTACAACAGGTGGTTCATCAGAGTCTGTTACCGCACGTTTGATTTTTTTCGCCACCGATTTTGGATCTTCAAGCAAGGTCACCACGTTATTACGGTTATCATCAGATTTAGACATTTTTTTATCAGGATCTTGCAAAGACATAATACGCGCACCGGCTTTGCCTAAGAAGATTTCAGGAATAGTGAAAATATCACCATAAAGCGCATTAAAACGAGCGGCAATATCACGGGTAATTTCTAAATGTTGTTTTTGGTCATCCCCTACTGGCACGCTTTTCGCTTGATAAAGTAAGATATCTGCTGCCATTAAAACCGGATAATCAAATAAACCCACGTTAATATTTTCGGCATAACGTGCTGATTTATCTTTAAATTGAGTCATACGGCTCATTTCACCAAAATAGGTGTAGCAGTTTAATACCCAGCTTAATTGAGTATGTTCTGGTACATGAGATTGCACGAAGATCGTGCTTTTATTCGGATCAATGCCACAAGCCAAGTAAAGGGCGAGCACATCAAGGGTGGCTTTGCGAAGTGCTACAGGATCTTGACGTACAGTGATGGCATGTAAATCCACCACACAGAAAATACACTCATAATCTTCTTGCATTTTCACCCAGTTGCGAAGTGCACCTAAATAATTCCCGATAGTTAATTCGCCGGAAGGCTGCACGCCACTGAATACAATTGGTTTTGTCATTGGTTATCCTTTTATTCTGTAAACTGAATTGGCGCTATGATAACAAAAGATAGGGCGTTTTTTAATGATTGAGTTCAAAACAATGTGTAAAAATGCTATATTACGCCCAAAATTTCTACAGCTTACAATCTATAGTCCCAATGAAAAATTATAATGATATGGCTCTGGCACTTGCCGGTGTTTGTCAATCTGTCTTATTAATCAGTCAATTAGCACAAAAAGGCGAAGTTGATCATCAAGATGCATTCCAAACCACCATTCATTCTCTTCTCATCACTCAACCTGAAGATACATTAGCCGTATTTGGCGGTGATGTTCAACATCTTAAAGTGGGATTAAACACACTTATCGAGCAACTCACCCAATTAAACGATAAAAATTTATTAAATTATTGGGGCAGCTTGTTAGCGTTAGAGAGCAAATTAAACAAACAACCTGAAATCAAACAAAAACTTGGCCGCCGTATTGCTCGCTTACCGGAACAACTTGCTTATCACGACAATCAATTTGATGATGAGATGTTTTCTATCATGGCAAACATTTACGTCGATACGATTAGCCCTTTAGGCAAACGCATCCACATTATTGGTTCGGCATATCATTTACAGCAACAAAGCGTGCAAGACAAAATTCGTGCGTGTTTACTTGCCGGTATTCGTTCTGCTGTTTTGTGGCGTCAAGTCGGCGGCAGCAAATGGCAACTGTTATTTCATCGTAAAAAATTAGTGCAAGCGGCACGACAACTCTACTTAACTTTAAATTAATCCTTGGAGAACTCTTATGCAACTTTCCGCATTAACCGCTCTTTCCCCGATTGACGGTCGTTATCAAGATAAAGCCACTGCATTGCGTGGTATTTTCAGTGAATTTGGCTTGCTCAAATTCCGTGTCACCGTGGAAGTACGTTGGTTACAAAAATTGGCGGCGACCGCTGAAATCCAAGAAGTTTCTTCTTTGTCTAAAGAAGCAAACGATTACCTTAATAAAATTGTGGAAGAATTCAGTCTTCAAGATGCTGAACGTATCAAAGAAATTGAGCGCACCACGAATCACGACGTAAAAGCCGTTGAGTATTTCTTAAAAGAAAAAAGTGAAGCTTTACCAGAATTAGCCAAAGTCTCTGAATTTATTCACTTTGCTTGTACCTCGGAAGATATTAACAACCTTTCTCACGCCCTAATGTTGAAAACAGCACGTGAAGAAGTGTTCTTACCGGAATGGCAAAAACTGATTGATGAAATCACCCGTCTAGCGAACGAATACAAAACCATCCCATTACTTTCTCGTACACACGGCCAACCTGCCTCACCTAGTACTGTGGGTAAAGAAATGGCGAACGTGGTTTACCGTTTAAAACGCCAATTCAAACAACTCCAACAAAATGAAATCTTGGGTAAAATCAACGGTGCTGTGGGTAACTACAATGCGCATTTATCAGCTTATCCAAATATTAACTGGCATAAATTCAGTGAAGAATTTGTCACTTCATTAGGTTTAGATTGGAACCCATACACTACGCAAATTGAACCTCACGATTATATTGCTGAATACTTTGATGCCGTGGTACGTTTTAATACCATCATCATCGACTTCGATCGTGACTTATGGGGCTACATTGCGTTAAATCACTTTAAACAACGCACTATCGCAGGTGAAATTGGTTCATCCACCATGCCACATAAAGTGAATCCTATCGACTTCGAAAACTCAGAAGGTAACTTAGGTTTAGCCAATGCTGTGATGACTCACCTTGGTCAAAAGTTACCAATTTCTCGCTGGCAACGTGACTTAACCGACTCCACTGTATTACGTAATTTAGGTGTGGGTTTAGGTTATTGCTTAATTGCGTATGCCGCAACGCGTAAAGGTATCAGCAAATTAGAAGTGAACGAACAACATCTCCGTGATGAACTCAACCAAAACTGGGAAGTTTTAGCTGAGCCAATTCAAACGGTGATGCGTCGATATGGTATTGAAAAACCATATGAAAAATTAAAAGAGCTTACACGTGGTAAACGTGTTGATGAAAAAGCAATGCGTGAATTCATCGAAAAACTGGCTATCCCAGCAGATGAAAAAGCACGTTTACAACAACTCACTCCTGCAACCTATATTGGTGCCGCCATTGAGTTAGTGGAAAAACTTTAATAAAGAAAAGGGCAGCTTTTCATGCCCTAAAAAGTCAAAGTGCGGTCAAAAACATTTTAGATTTTGACCGCACTTTTTTCTTTCTTCTCTTACCTATTGCATCATTCACGCTTAATAAACAGCAATCGCGCATGATCATACACCCAATTAAAAATAAAGGTATAAACGGTCACCATCACCGTTAAGCTGAAATCCATCATAAAAGCCGTTATCCAATCCACTTTTAAAAAGTAAGCAATGATCGGCACGGTGAAAATAAGCAAACCGCCCTCAAATGAAATGGCATGTAAAGTACGAAATATGACGCCTCGCTTTTCTCGCGGCCCCGTAAAGACTTTATCAAGAAAATAATTAAAGATGAGATTCCAGAGCATGGCGGTTAAGGAAACCAGTACCATGGACCCAAAGAGAATAGAAACACTTTCTTCTGTAAAGAAATACAAAGCGAAAACGGAAAGCAACACAACCGTAGTTTCAAACAAGATTGCGTGAAAAAGTCGCTCAAGAAAACTCATTTGTCATCCTTTACAAAGCAAAAGTGCGGTCAAATTCACCGCACTTTTCATCAATATTTGATTAATTGGTTTTTAATTTATTCCAATATTTTTCGTAAATGTCCACTGCTTCACCCACATCGCCTTGCATAATGCCTTTTTCAATGTTTTCAGCAGATGGGAACAAGGTTGGGTTATTTGCCATTTCAGGTGAAAGTAACGCTTTCACGCCTTCATTTGGCATTGAGAAGCCCATTTTTTCAACCACTAATTTCGCATTTTCAGGACGAAGTAAGAAGTCGATAAATTTATAAGCGCCCTCTGTATTTTTCGCACCTTTTGGAATCGCGTAGTTATCCATCCAGAAAATCGCACCTTCTTTTGGATACACAAATTGGATACTTGGATTTTCTTTGTGTGCTAAATAAGCTGAACCATTCCATAACATACCAATAGAAGCTTCACCTTGAACAAACGGCACTTCTGGCGAGTCAGAGTTAAAGGTCACCACATTTGGTAACAATTTCACTAAGCGCTCATAAGCCGCTTTAATGTCTTCTTCATTCGTGGTGTTTGGTGATTTTCCATCTAATATCAATGCAATGTGGAACACTTCACGCGCATCACTGGTTAATAATACCTTGCCTTTAAATTCTGGGTTCCATAAATCAGCCCAACTCGTAATTTTGCTTGGGTCAATATCATCCGCATTCACGCCGATACCGGTTAAGCCATAAACGTAAGGCAGAGAATATTTGTTATTTGGGTCAAATTCCTTGTTTAATAAATTTGCTGGAATTTGTTTAAAATTACTTAATTTGCTGTGATCAAGCTCTTGTAACATGCCTTCTTTAGCCATTTTATTGACGTAATAGCTTGATGGGAAAACTAAATCATAACCACTACCTGTACTAGAGGTCAGCTTCAATTTAGCATACATTTCTTCATTACTTTCAAATGTTGAATAAATCACTTCAATGCCGGTTTCTTTGGTAAATTCCGCAACCAAATTAGATGGCACATAGTCAGTCCAGTTATAAACATAAAGTTTTTCAGCAGCAAGTGCAGCAGAAGTTGCAGCAAGTGCAACGGCAGAAAGACAAAGTGATTTGATGTATTGAACAGCATTTTTTTTCAATTTATTGACCTCCTCAGGACAATCAAAATAAACCTTAAGTAATCGTTTACTTGTATAAACTTGGGGGAGTATAGCACCTTTTTTGCAAAAGGTTTGACATATTTTCCCATCAGGGTAAGATTTCTCTCGTCTCTATTTTATGTTAATCAGTCATCAACTATGCTCGAATTTGCTCATCAAGAACACGTCAAATCTTATTATCTCGATAGTCGAAATCAAACCTTTGAACTGCCGCCTCTCACTCAGCAAGAAGAAGCGGATGTTTGTGTCATCGGTGCGGGTTTCTTTGGCTTATCTGCTGCCCTTGAATTAGCAGAAAAAGGCAAAAAAGTGATTGTTCTAGAAGGCGCGCGAGTCGGATTTGGTGCATCTGGTAGAAGTGGCGGTCAAGCCATCAACGGTTTTGAAGAAGGCATTGATGAATATATTGCTCAAGTAGGCTTTGATAAAGCGAAAAAACTTTGGGATATGTCGCTAGAAGCCATTGATATTATTGATGAACGCATTGCGAAATATGGCATTCAATGTGATTGGAAAAAAGGCTATGCTACATTGGCGTTAAATGAACGTCGTATGGACGATCTCATTGAAATGGAAAAAGCCAGCCACGCAACTTTTGGCTATGACAAAATGCAACTTTGGGATAAAGCCAAACTGAAACAACATCTAGGCAGTGATATTTATGTAGGCGGGTTATACGATAGCAATTCTGGCCACCTACACCCATTAAATTATTGCTTAGGTTTAGCAAAAGCCTGCTTGGATTTAGGCGTACAGATTTACGAACAATCGCCCGTTGTGGATTTAGTGGAAAAATCAGGCAGCATTGAAGTCAAAACCGATAAAAGTGCGGTCATTTCTCAAGACGTTATTTTAGCCACCAACGCTTATATTGATGCACTACCGAAGTCCATTCATCACGGTATTAATCGCAAAATTTTACCGGTCGAGAGCTTTATTATTGCGACCGAACCTTTAGATCAAGCCACGGCTGACTCAGTGATCAACAATGGCATGTCTGTTTGCGATAACAATATCTTGCTCGATTACTATCGCTTGAGTGCAGATAACCGTTTGTTATTTGGTAGTGACTCAAGCTCAGAAAAAGATATGGTGCAAATTATGCGTGGCAATATGTTGCA
>CABSXY010000103.1 GCA_902481695.1 uncultured Haemophilus sp.
ACAGCCTCTATTACACCTCGCGGCAAGCTTGTATTTGGTTCCTTGGTCGGATTATTGGTTTACCTCATTCGTTACTTTGGAAACTACCCTGACGGCGTGGCATTTGCGATTTTGTTAAGTAATATTTGTGTACCACTTATCGATCAGTATACCCGCCCTCGTGTAGCTGGCCACTTTGCAAAAGGGAGAAAATAATGGGTATTTTTAAAGTCACCTCCCGTTTTGGTTTGTTATTAGGCTTTATTGCGCTTGTATGTACCGCCGTTTCAGCTGGCATTTATATGCTAACAAAAGATAAAATTGATGAAGCCATGGCTGAACAACAAAAAGCGTTATTGCTCCAAGTAATCCCTCAAAATTATTTTAATAATAGCTTGCTTGAAAGCGTTGAGACGCCCGAGCAAGATAAACTCAAAGGTATTCAAAAAGTCTATTTTGCGATCAAAGATCATGAGCCAACAGCCTATGCTTATGAAACGACAGCGCCAGATGGTTATTCAGGGAATATCCGTTTATTGGTGGGGATTACACCAAAAGGTGAAGTTTTAGGTGTGCGTGTGATTGAACATCATGAAACCCCAGGATTGGGCGATAAAATCGAACTTCGCATATCTAATTGGATTTTAAGTTTTACGAACCAAGTTATCGTACCAGAAAGCCTAAAAGATTGGGCGGTCAAAAAAGATGGCGGTAAATTTGATCAATTCTCTGGCGCAACCATTACGCCACGCGCGGTTGTGAATCAAGTAAAACGCTCTGCTCTCGTGATGCTTGAAAATGAGGCATTACTCAACGAGATGGCAAAAAAATACGCGCAATAGGATATTTATTATGACTGATTTAACCGAAAAAACGACCGCACTTGATGAGCAAAGTGCGGTTGAAAATTCAGAAGAAATAACGCAAACGCCTTCTGTTTGGAAAGAAATCTTTATTCAAGGCGTATGGAAAAACAACTCTACCCTCGTGCAATTATTGGGGCTTTGTCCGCTGTTGGCTGTTTCAAGTACTGCAACAAATGCATTAGGTTTAGGCTTGGCGACTATGTTGGTTTTAACCTGTACAAACACCGTTGTTTCGCTCTTTCGTAAGCAAATCCCTCATGAAATCCGTATTCCGATTTATGTGATGATTATTGCCACCACCGTAACCGTGGTGCAATTATTGATGAATGCTTATACCTATACACTCTATCAAGCACTCGGGATTTTTATTCCTTTAATCGTGACTAACTGTATCGTCATCGGTCGAGCCGAGGCCTTTGCCTCTAAAAATAGCATTGCACATGCTGCCTGGGATGGTTTTTCAATGGGGTTAGGCATGGCATTAAGTATCACTGTATTAGGTGCGCTACGTGAAATCCTAGGCCAAGGTACCCTTTTTGAAGGCATTGAAAACTTATTTGGTCAAGGCGCCAAATTCCTTACATTACATATTTATCACGCTGATAGCAGCTTTTTACTCTTTATTCTTCCGCCAGGTGCATTTATTGGATTAGGCATTCTACTGGCGATTAAAAACCGAATTGATATGAAAAAATGAACCAAGCTAAACGAATTGAAATTCTCACTAGACTTCGGGAGCAAAACCCGCATCCCACCACGGAATTAGAGTATAATTCGCCTTTCGAATTACTCATCGCCGTGATCTTATCGGCCCAAGCGACTGATAAAGGTGTCAATAAAGCGACGGCAAAATTATTCCCAGTGGCGAATACACCACAAGCCATTTTAGATCTTGGCTTAGAGGGTTTAAAAGAATACATTAAAACCATTGGGCTTTATAACAGCAAAGCAGAAAATATCATTAAAACTTGCCGTGATTTAGTTGAAAAACACAATGGTGAAGTACCTGAAAATCGAGAGGCGTTAGAAGCCCTTGCGGGTGTCGGCAGAAAAACAGCAAATGTCGTGTTAAATACCGCTTTCGGCCACCCGACTATTGCAGTAGATACTCATATTTTTCGCGTATGTAACCGCACGAATTTTGCCCCTGGTAAAGATGTGGTAAAAGTAGAAGAAAAACTGCTCAAAGTTGTGCCTAAAGAATTTAAAGTCGATGTGCATCACTGGCTTATTTTGCACGGGCGTTATACCTGTATTGCCCGTAAGCCTCGTTGCGGAGCTTGCTTAATTGAAGACCTCTGCGAATACAAAGAAAAAACAGATTATTAAACGAATACAATTAAACGGAATATATTATGACAACAAACAATCAATCTCGCCAAACGTGGTCTAGCCGACTAACTTATGTGCTCACCGTTGCGGGTGCGACAGTTGGCTTTGGAGCCACTTGGCGCTTTCCTTATTTAGTGGGTGAAAATGGCGGTGGTGCCTACGTACTTCTCTTTTGTATTGCGATGATTGTGATTGGTATCCCAATGATTTTAGTGGAAAACGTCATCGGTCGCCGTTTGCGTGTAAATTCCATTGATGCCTTTGGCGATAAAATCCAAGATAAAGGTAAAAACATTTCCAAATATTGGAAGATTCTTGGTTACATGGGGCTTCTTGGCGCATTTGGTATCATGGCTTATTACATGGTATTAGGTGGTTGGGTGATGTCTTATATCATTAGTCTGATGAATAACACCCTTGATATTAGCGCCCCAATTACAAAAGAAGTAGCCAAAGATTTCTACGATTTGCACATCAGCAACAGCCCATGGGAAATCATGCTTTACACCTTCCTGTTCGTGGCGGTGAATTACATTATTTTAGCGAAAGGTATCATTGGTGGGATTGAACGTTCTGTGAAATACTTAATGCCATTACTCTTTATCTTCCTAATTGGTATGGTGATTCGTAACCTCACCTTACCTGGCGCAATGGAAGGTGTGACTTTCTACTTAAAACCAGATTTTAGCAAAATTACACCTAAATTATTTATCTTCGTATTAGGCCAAGTGTTCTTCGCATTAAGCCTTGGTTTCGGTGTATTAATTACCCTCTCCAGCTATTTAAACAAAGAAGAAAACCTTATTCATACAGCAGTTATTACAGGTTTCACCAATACCATTATCGCTGTGCTATGTGGTTTTATGATCTTCCCATCATTATTCACATTCGGCATTGAACCTAACGCTGGTCCAACCTTGGTTTTCCAAAGTTTACCAATTGTATTCTCACATTTATGGGCGGGTAAATTCTTTGCTATCGTGTTCTTCGGCTTATTGCTTATTGCAGCATTAACCACATCAATTACGATTTATGAAGTCATCATCACCGCATTACAAGAAAAACTCAGAATGCGCCGTGGTAAAGCAATTTTTGTTACATTAATGGGGATTTTCTTATTAGGTAACGTGCCCTCTATTCTAGGTGATAACCTTTGGAAAGATTTTACCATTTTCGGTAAAAGCATTTTTGATGCCTTCGATTTCGTCAGCGGCAATATTCTTTTTATGCTGACCGCACTTGGTTGTGCCATTTTCGTTGGTTTCGTATTAAAAGACGATGCGAAAAAAGAACTATCACCAACACCAAATTCACTTTTCACCACAATTTGGTTTAACTATGTCAAATTTGTGGTTCCTGTGATTATTTTGGTGATTTTTATTAGTAATATGTAATAAAAAAACCGAGCTATTTAGCTCGGTTTCTTTTTTACCTATACCCTATTTTGCTTCTGCTTGAGTCTTTTTCTCTTCAAGTTCTTCCCATCGCATAAATGCAGTTTCAAGCTCCGCTTCCGTATCCGCTAATTCTTTAAGCTTCGCATCTGTTACATCATGGGCTTGTTGGAAAAAGTGAGGATCACCAATTTCAGCTTGAAGTGCGGTGATTTTCTCTTCCAATTCTTCCAATAATTGCGGTAGCTGTTCTAACTCACGTTGTTCTTTATAAGAAAGTTTAACGGATTTCGGCTTTTGAGAAACAACATCATTTTTGACCGCACTTTCCTGTGCTTTTGGTGCTTCTTTTTTGATTTTTTTAGCTTCTTGCTCTGCTTTCATGGCAAAGTAATTGGCTTGTTGTCCTTTTGCATCAAAGAAACCGCCCACGTATTTATTCAATACGCCGTCGCCTTCAAAGAAATAACACTCCGTCGCGACATTATCAATAAACTGACGATCATGGCTGACAATCAATAAGGTGCCTTGATAATCCGTGAGGATTTCTTCCAATAATTCTAAGGTTTCTACATCCAAGTCATTGGTTGGTTCATCGAGAATCAATAGATTATTAGGTTTCAGTAATAATTTAGCCAATAACAAACGGTTACGTTCACCACCTGAGAGGGCTTTTACGGGTGTCATGGCGCGTTTCGGTGGAAATAAGAAATCCTGCAAATAGCCTAATACATGACGTTTTACACCATTGACTTCAATATCCTGCTTGCCATCGGCAACGTTATCCATTACCGTTTTTTCTGGATCAAGGTCAGCGCGATATTGGTCAAAATAAGCGATATCTAATTTTGTACCACAATGAATACGACCGCTGGTTGGCTTAATTTCACCTAATAAAAGTTTAATAAAGGTAGTTTTTCCGCAACCATTTGGGCCAACCAATGCAATTTTATCGCCACGTAAAATGGTCGTGCTGAAATCTTTGAGAAGTTGTTTGCCTTCAATTTCATAGCTCACATCTTCCATTTCAAACACAATTTTGCCTGAACGACTTGAGTTATCCAATTGTAACTTAGCAGTACCCATCACCTCACGACGTTGGCGACGTTCTTCACGCATGGCCTTTAAGGCGCGCACACGTCCTTCATTACGCGTACGACGCGCTTTGATACCTTGACGAATCCAAACCTCTTCTTGTGCTAAACGCTTATCGAAAAGCTCGTTCTGTAACGCTTCGACACGTAAGTTTTCTTCTTTCGTGGTAAGGTATAAATCATAATCACCAGGATAAGACACTAATTTACCGCGGTCTAAATCAACAATACGAGTCGCCATTTTGCGGATAAAAGAACGGTCATGAGAAATAAACACAATACTTCCGGTGAATTCTAATAAGAAGTTTTCTAACCATTCAATTGCATCTACATCCAAGTGGTTGGTCGGTTCATCTAATAACAAGACATCAGGATTACACACCAAAGCACGAGCAAGAGCGGCTTTACGCAACCAACCACCCGATAAATCGGCTAATTTAGTATCGGGATTTAACTCGAGCTTTTGCAGAACTTCATTGATTTTATTTTCAAACTGCCAGCCGTTGGCATGCTCTAATTTGGCTTGCACTTGCGCCAGTTGATTAAGAATTTGTTCACTATAATTTTGTGTCAACTCTTGTGAAATATGGTGATATTCCTTTAACAAATCCGCTAAATGCTCAATGCCTTCTGCCACATAATCAAATACATTCCCTTCAGCGTGGCGAGGCGGGTCTTGTTCTAAACGTGAAACCACTAAATCTTTTTCATATTGCACTTTGCCGTCATCCATCGTGACTTGCTGTGCAATAATTTTTAATAACGTTGATTTACCTGCACCGTTACGCCCCACCAAACATACGCGCTCATTTGGTTCAATATGAAGCTCTGCATGATCAAGTAAGGGGTGATCACTAAAAGAAAGATAAGCGTTAGTTAAACTAATTAATGCCACAAAATTGTCCTATAAATTCAAAATATCAATAAAAATAACCGCACTTTAAAGCTGGTGATAAACCTTTAAGGCATAAGCATCTGACATGCCCGCGATATAGTCACAAATAATACGTTTTTTGCCCTGCTCCGGTGCATTTCTCCAACGATTAGCCGTATTCGTTGGCAATAAACGTTCGGGGTCCGACTCAAAAATCTGAAACATTTCCGTGAGAATGCGTTGGCCTTTATATTCAATACGTTGCGTTTCGACGTGACGAATCACGTATTTCCATACAAACTTTTTGAACACATTTAATGCGGCAATCACATCTTGCGGTAGTTCTGCGTTATAACGTAACAAAGGTTCATCAAAATTGCCGGTAACTTTCCAACGCACATGGGTGATAAAGAAATTTACTAATGCACCAATGGCATTTTTACGCTCAAAATGATGATTGGAGAATAATCGTTGGCTGACTTGTTCTATATTTTTTGCCAACCAATCTGAAGGAATCATTTTAAGTTCAGCCAATGCTTCTTGCCACTGATGTTGATTTACTACTCCGGTCACAATCGCATCTTCTAAATCATGCACGCCATACGCAATATCGTCTGCCAATTCCATAATACTGCAATCTAAAGATTTAAATTGTGTTTTTAAAAACTCGGCGGGATTTGACCGCACTTTTTGAAATGAGCCAAACAAAGTGCGGTCATTTTCAGAAAGGTTTTGCAATAACCAATTAAACATTGTGACGTCATCACGGAATAAACCTTTTCCAGGTTTCCAATCGCTAATTTTCACATAACGCGGATCAGAGTTTTCAGCATGCGGCAACTGGGTATATTGTGGTGAAGATAAGTCTAAAATATTCGGATATTTCACTACGCCTAAAATGGCACGACGCGTTAAATTCATCCCAGCCGTTTCAGTATAAGGCTCAAGTTTAGTAATGATACGAAATGTGTGCGCATTACCTTCAAAACCACCGTGGTTACGCATCATATAATTGAGCGCCACTTCCCCACCATGGCCAAACGGTGGATGACCAATATCATGCGCAAAGCACAAACTTTCAATTAAATCATTGCTTGGTAATAAAGGTTTGAGTTGTTTCTGTAATTCACTTTTTTCGATATGAAGCATGTCTGAAATAGCAACATAACTTTCCGCAAATTTTAATTGGGAAACCAGGCTGCTACCGATTTGTGCCACTTCAAGGGAATGCGTTAGACGTGTACGATAAAAATCATTTTCGCCCACCGCGTGAATTTGTGTTTTTGCTTGCAAACAACGGAAAGCGGCAGAATGTAAAATCCGCCCGCGATCACGACGAAATGGTGGTCGGTGATCTTTTTCGCGAGGCGGATCTGGGAGGAAACGTTCAGTCCAAAAATCAGCTAATTGGGTTCTCATAAAAATAGACGGATAACATGGAATACTAAGGGCGCTAAAATTGAGCTCATAATACCGCAAAGTACCAAAGAAATCGAACTATAACTACCGGCTTTC